>DZCT01000630.1 GCA_022736535.1 Desulfatirhabdium butyrativorans
GGGGTTCGCTCATCATCCGGCAGGTGTTGGGGTTCGCAGGCTCACCCCAACCTACGATTATGAAAGCCTGATTTCATGCAGTTTCCGCTTTTTTTATGAATATGCTTGACAAGTCAGGTTCAGGGTTTTATTCTTATTACATTTTCTTTAAAGCTGTTATATGCTTTATAAGAAGAGACAGCGGGTCATATTCCGATTTGTTTTATATAAAAACACTTATACAATTCGGCGATCAGGCGATCTGAAAAAGAGATTCATCTCTTGCTGAATTTTATATATTTTTGATTGAAAAAGAGGTGATTTTTATGATTTGCACAACTGTAAGAAAAGGTTCGGACTGTATTTTTATGACAGCAAAAGGCTGCTCCTATACCGGCGGCATCTGCCGTGAGATTGTGGAAAAATGCAACGGCTGCAACCGCGCAATCGAGTTTTCTTCCGGCTGGTACTGTTCTGCAAGCCCTGAGCCTTCCATGAAATGGAAAACCGGAAACTGTAATCTGGCAACCCATGTGGTTGCAGAAGCGGCGCCGACAACACCGGCGAAAATCAATCCGCTCAAGGCTTCCAAACGGGCGGCTAAATAACACAGCAGGCTGCTTTCAAAGGTTGACCCCGCTTCTCTTTCAGAGCGGGGTTTTTTTTTGGGCAGGTAAAACGGGTTTCAAACCCGTTTCCGCGCGTTACTCAGAGCGGTTTTTTTCTGGGCAGGTAAAACGGGTTTTAAACCCGTTCTACGCGTTACGAGCCTTGTAACGACAAATTGAAAGGAAAAAATTGCAAAAGGAATTTGCTGTTGAAATTCAAAGATTCAGCAAAGGAGTAAATATAAAAAAAATGGCGCTAATTGTACAAAAATACGGCGGCACATCGGTTGCCAATCCGGATCGGATTCGCAATGTTGCAAAACGTGTGGCAAAAGATTTTGACAGGGGCAATGACATGGTGGTCATTCTTTCCGCAATGGCAGGCGTGACGGACAGTCTGCTCCGTTTGGCAGGCGAAATGGCGGAAACGCCCGACAGACGTGAAGTGGACGTCCTCCTTGCCACCGGAGAGCAGACAACTGCGTCACTGCTTGCCATCACATTGAAAAGCATGGGGTATCCGGCTGTATCTCTGCTCGGTTTTCAGGCGGAAGTGGTGACAGACTGCAATTACAGCAATGCCCGCATTGTTGACATCGGTTCAAATCGGATAACGTCCCTGATTGAAAAGCGGAATATCGTTGTGATAGCCGGATTTCAGGGATGCGACGCGGAGGGCAACATCACCACGCTGGGGCGGGGCGGGTCCGACACCTCCGCCGTTGCCATCGCCGCCGCGATCAAAGCCGACAAATGCGAAATCTTTACGGATGTTGACGGCGTTTACACCGCAGACCCCAATGTATGCCGCAAAGCAAGAAAGATTGATAAAATCTCCTGCGAAGAAATGCTTGAAATGGCAAGTCTCGGGGCAAAAGTCCTGCATCTGCGCTCGGTCGAATTTGCACTGAAACACAATGTCCTTGTGTATGTACGCTCATCATTCAATGAAGAGGAGGGAACCATGCTGGTGAACGGCAGTCATGATATGGAACGTCCGGTGGTATCCGGAATCACATACAGTAAAAACGAAGCCCGGATTACTTTGAAAAAAGTTCCGGATCAGCCCGGAATTGCGGCGAAAATTTTCACGCCTGTTTCCGACGCCAATATCAATGTTGACATGATTATTCAGAACACCCGCGCCGGCGGTCAGACCGACCTGACCTTCACCGTTCCGAAAACAGAGTTCAAAAGAGCCTTGGAAATCGAAAGAAAAGTGGCTGAAGAAATCAAAGCCGAAGCGGTCTGGGGAGATGAGCACATTGCAAAAGTGTCCGTTACCGGCATCGGCATGAAGAGTCATTCCGGCGTTGCGACAAAGATGTTTTCCGCATTGGCTGCCGAAAACATCAATATCATCATGATCAGCACCTCGGAAATCCGGATTTCCTGCATTGTCGAAGAGAAAAATGCGGAACTGGCGGTTCGCGCGCTTCATACGGCATTCGGACTGGATAAGGAATAACAAGTAGGGTGGGCATGAAATGCCCGCCTTCACCTATAAAAATCAGAAGTTATGCAGTTGCGATTCTCGTTTCTCGTTCCCACGCTCCGCGTCAATGCCGTTAAGTTAAGCCTTCCGGAGTGCTGA
>DZCT01000174.1:0-2518 GCA_022736535.1 Desulfatirhabdium butyrativorans
ACCCGCTACACCTCCATGTCTGGAAGTTCAAAGCAGGTTCCTTTTTCATCCATTTTCCGCGTGCCTTCCATCAGAAGCCACATAAAATCTCCGATTTCATTTGCCTCCATTTCCTCACGCGGCAGCCCCGGTGTGAATTTGAACCTTCCCTCTTTTTCTTTCAGCATTTCGTAAAATGCCTCCCTGCCCTCTTTTTTGTCATATTCGGAACGGATCAGCCGGCCTTCCCGGAAACAGAGGATCGCGGGTCCTTTGGGCAACTGCAATGTCAGCATACCGGTTTTCTGATTTATATTAAGGGTCTGAAACAATTCCGAAGGCGGCATTTCCGAAAGTTTTCCCACCATGCCGGATGCAAATTCTTTTGTCCTGACATCATGAATCTCTACAAGACGCCGGGCAAGCAGGCGCGTGAAATACATCTGAAGCGTGGGAAGTTTGCTTAAAACCTTTTTAAAATCATTGCTGCTCAGATAAAAAACTGTCGTGGACTCCACCGCTTTTATGCTTGCCCCCACCGGATTTCCGGAAAGAAGGCTCATTTCGCCGAAGACTTCTCCTTTTCCCATGAGCGCGATGCTGATGCCGCCATCGCCGACCACTTCAATCTTTCCCGCTGCCACAATATAAAGATTTTTTCCGGGTTCTCCTTTTTTTATGATAAAGTCGTTTGACTCAAAGGTCCGGGACTTTAAAAAAGAAGCAAAATATCTGATTCCCTCAGGGTTGATTGCCTGAAAAAACGGAAAAGCGGCAAGGAGATTGATAACCGCTTCCGCATCTCTGACCGTGCTGAGTGTTGCAGCGCCGGCGATTTCCTGATATTTCAGGCGGACTGAGCCGGTACACCCCGCGCATTTGAAGGCATATCCGCCGGTTCTGCCTGTGCTTTCATATTTTGAATGCACATCTGCAATGTCCTGAAGCAGTATCAGACAGACCTCTCTGTCCCGGGGAAACAGAGCGGATTTTCCCGTCACTTTCAACTTGTCTCCGAGATTATAAAACGGACAGTTGTTTTCTCCGATAATTTTATAAACCGCATCCGGAAAATTAATGTTTCCGATACCTTCGCTATGCGCTTTCGGTTCTGCCCGTCTGACGTCATGATCGGCGGCGGCCCGGGAAGGCGGTTTGGGAAATACCTTGTAAATTTCATCAAGAAGCCGGTTCAGTGCGGCTGCGTAAACATCGGGATTTGTCTGTTCGGAAAAATCGGCGACATACCGGAACCGGCTCTGTTCTGAGAATACGGGATGCCGGGCTGTCACGTTTTTGTCTGTACATATCAGAAAAACCGGGGCTTTTTTACCGCTACATTCTGCTTCAAAAGCCGCCTGTATTTCCCGCTCCATGGTTTTATCCGAAACGCTTTTTCCGGAAAGCACCGGCAGCAGCGCGACGGGTTCGGAGCGCAGGGGCGCGATCCGGCATTCGGCGTCGGGGAAAATATCACTGTCTGTCTGCCGTCTGCCGCATTCCGAAAGCCAGCAGCGAATGCCTTTTTCCGACAGGTCGCTGTACAACTGTTCGGCAAAAACCGTATCATCCTGAATATAAAGAATAAAACAGGAATAGAAGGGAACGGGATATGCGGCAAGCAGTTTCATGTAGGTCATAAAATTGTCCGGCATACCCGCGCCGCGAAGGAAGGCTTCGGGAATATTGCCCGCAGAGCGATACGTCGTGTCAATGCCGATGGCTGATGGTCCTGAATGCCGAACAGTTTCAAGCCCTTTGCACACGCTGAGATCCACATTGGCAAAAGTGATGCGCTCTATCATGCTTTCAGTGAAATCGGCGCGGCTGAGGTCTGCACAACTGAAATCCGTGCGAATGATATTTGCCTTGAGAAGTTTTGCCTGTGTGAAATTCACCCCCCAGAATCTGACGCCCGAAATTTCTGCAAAACTGAGGTCTGCCTCGTTCATGTCCGCCCGGCTGAAATCGGTTTCACTGAGAACTGCCCGGCTGAGATTGGTTCCCCAGAGTTTTGCGCTTCTGAGGTCCGCGCCGCTGAGGTCCGCGTTGGTAAGGTCCGCGTTGGTGAGGTCCGCGCCGCTGAGATCGGCATGTCTGAGATTGGCACCCGCCAAATCTGCAAAACAGAGATTCGCACCTTTGAAATTTGCTTTTCGGAGATTGCTTTTGCTGAGATTCGCCTCCCATAAATTGATTTCACTGAAATTTGCCTCAGTGAGACTGACCCGACAGAGATTCACGCTGGAGAGATCAGGCCTTTCACCGGGATTGTCTTCCCTCCACCTGTTCCAAACACTTACGCCCTGTTTGATAAGATCAAAGTGTTCTTTTTTTGCCATGAAAACTCCTTCGTGATAATAATTGAAAATTGAGAATTGAGAATTGAGAATTATTTCTCACTTCTCACTTCTCAATTCTTTAAGGATAAACCAACCGCATCGGATATTCAACCAATTATTTTATGATAATATAAATCCCGATTCCGCCCGAACCCCATACTGTAAAAATGAAAAATCGCTCTTTTTAAAGTTTGATT
>DZCT01000174.1:2618-10134 GCA_022736535.1 Desulfatirhabdium butyrativorans
GCAAATCAAACCTGTGAGGTGAAAAATGCTTTGGAATAAAATGAAAATCAAAAGCAAAATTTTCAGCGGTTATTCAATCGTATTGATATTATTGCTTGTTATCTCATATATCAGTTACAGGGGACTGGCTGTCATCGCAGACAGAATCAACAAAGTGAGCGATGTCAATGAACTTGCCAAAGGAATTCTCGAAGCAAGACGCCATGAAAAAAATTTCATCATGCGCGGAAATGATGAATATGTTGAAAAAGTTCTCAATATTATTGCCAAACTGAAGCAGCAGGCTTGTGAAAGCAAAAGCAGATTCAGGCAGCATATCAATAAAGATCGGATGGACCGGATTCTCAAAGAAATCGGTGAGTATGAAAAATCATTTGAAACCTATGTGACATTGGAGAAGCAGAAAACCGAGACCTTAAATCAGATGAAACAAAAGGCGCGGCTTGCTTTTGCAGAAGCAGATCAGTTTCAGCAGGAGCAGAAAAAGCTGCTGAACAAAGCCTTGAAAGGGTCCGAACAGTTTGTTGATGGAAAGCTGGCAAACGCCGAGGATGCCAATCTTCTTTTAAAATTTATCATGCAGGGGCACGCGCTGAGAGTTTCTCTGGTATATCAATATGATGAAAACCATCTGGAAGAATGGAAAAAAGTTGTTGAAAACATCACGGAAAAGACAAAAGAAATGAAGTCCCGATTCAAATCGGAAGAAAATATACAGCAGGCGGACCGGGTGCTGCAAGAACTTGAATCTTACACAGGCGCCATGCTTCGTTATCTGGAAACACGGGAAGAAAATGATCTGAACATACTGCAAGATGCCGCCAAAAGCATTGTGGCGGAAATAGAGAAGATTCGCTCGGATCAGATGGATAAACTGAAAAAAGCAGAAACCGGGCGGACAGCAGTTATAGAGGAGAAACTGACAAAAGCAAACCATGCCAATCGGCTGATCAACTGGTTTTTGGATGTGCGGGTAAACGAAGAGGAAATGATTATTTCCAAAGATCAGAAATATTTTGAAGTGATACGGGACAGAATCGAAGGAATTCTTTCGCTTGAAAAAGACCTGTCCTCAGATTTCAAATCCGACGAGAGCGCCGGCCCCCGGGAATCCGTTGCAGCGATTCAGGCATATTATTCGGCGGTTGTGAAATACGCTGAACTGATGCGGCAGGAGGAAGAACAGGACCGACAGATGGTCAGAGAAGCCCGGGAGGCTCAGAATGTATGCGACGAAGCCTGTTCGGATCAGAAAGCCAGAATTGAACAGCAGGTGAAATGGGTTCAGCTCACTATTATCATTTCTGTAGGACTGGCGATTTTCATCGGATTCCTTTTTGCTTTTCTGACCACAGAGCATATCACCCGTTCTCTGATGACGGTTATACACGGTCTTGCCGAAATCGCCGATGAACTGGCTGCCGCTTCTGCTCAGGTATCCTCTGCCAGCCTTTCCCTGGCCGAAGGATCATCGCAGCAGGCATCCGCTGTTGAAGAAACTTCCTCTTCTTTGGAAGAAATGTCTTCCATGATCAAACTGAATGCGGACAACGCCGGACACGCAGACCAACTGATGAAAGAAGCCCGAAAGGTTGCGGAAAAAGCCTCTGCTTACATGGAAAAACTTACAGGTTCGATGGAGGCTGTTTCAAAGGCGAGTCAGGACATCTTTAAAATCATTCGGGCAATAGATGAGATTGCGTTTCAGACCAATCTGCTCGCGCTGAATGCGGCAGTAGAGGCGGCAAGAGCCGGCCAAGCCGGTGCAGGATTCGGAGTGGTTGCCGGCGAAGTCAGAAATCTCGCGCTCCGCACCGCCGATTCTGCAAAAGATACGGCTGCCATGATTGAGGATACAGTGAAAAAAATCAGAGAAGGCTCGGAGCTTGTAAACAGAACAGGAGAAGCCTTTTTTGAAGTTACTGAAATCTCTGTAAAAGCTGGGGAATTGATCGCCGAAATTGCGACCGCCTCTTCAGAGCAGGCGCAAGGCATTGATCAGGTGGCGATTGCCACCCATGAGACAGAAAAGGTCATTCATCAGAATGCTGCCACAGCCGAAGAATCCGCATCGTCTTCCGAAGAAATGAGCGCTCAGGCAGAACAGATGAAGGGCTTTGCCCAGGAATTGCTTATTCTGATTGAAGGACATGGAAAAGAAACCGCGAAAAGAGGTTGGAGGCGGCAGGTTGCAGGGGACAGGTTGCAGGTTGCAAGACAAAAAGAACGAGAGCAGGAAAAAGAAAAAACGGGCACCGGCAATATGCAGCCAAATCCTTCAGAAAATAAAGAAAAAAAGTCTGAATTTCCGAAAAAAACAGGCACTGAACAGCTTATTCCCCTGGATGAAGATGATTTTGAGGGATTCTGATTCGATTGGCGCCGCGCGCCGGAGCAAATTTTGCACTCCGGAGATGTAGGGTGGGCAGAGCGCAGATCAGACGGCTGAAAAACATACTTTTTGCTGCGCTCTGCCCACCCTACACATAGACTGCGTTCGGAATGACATAAACGCTTTGCAATGAGATTCTTCGCTACGCTCAGAATGACAGCAGAAGAATTTCATCATTTCTTCTTCATCACTGCCCATAATTTGTTTTTATCTGTAGCAAAATATGCAGCGAAAAAATACCGCACCGCCAGCAGCAGCAGCCCGCTTCCGCCGACCATATATGATTTGTATGCAAGATCAATATTCATAGTGTAATAAAATAACACCAAAAAGACAGGCAGAAACAGATACGAGAGTCCTGTCAGAATGTAGTCGCCGAAGGCATAGCCCAAAACAAGCAGACCGACAGCCACCAGAATGCCGGGCGTGGTAAAAATTCCCAAAAGAATTGTCGAGGCGATCACGAATATCAGCCAGGGTTCCGTAAGCCGATTCAGACCAACAGAAACCGAGTTTCTTAAAGAAACTCGGTTTCTCTGAAACATGCCGCCCGCGAGATGAACAAACAGATAACTCGTTCCGACAGCAAGCAGAAGGCTTGAGGGCAAAAGCGATATGTCAAAATCCGCTCTCCAAGCATTGATTTGTGTAAAATTCATAAAAAGCAGTGTGGCAGGCAGCATCGCCGCAGCCGAATACATCAGCGGCGCCAGCGCCGGATACGGTTTTCGGCTTAACGACAATATGCCGAAAAGCAAGATCTCCGCGGCGATCAGAAGGTGTATGAAATAAAACATCCGATGTTCAAGAATCCATGCGGTGACAAGTATCGCCAGCGCAATGGGCGAGAGAAATCGGTAAATGCTGTTGCGATATATCGGATACACAATGCCGCACACTGCTGCCTGAATCATCACGAGCATTGCCAGATAATTTTCATAACCGTATCGGAGCGAAGCTGAAAAACCGAACAGAACCAGAACATTGCCCGCAAATGCCAGCGCAAGGGACAACTGGCTGACAAATACGGTATCTTTGCTTGTTCGAGTAAGGGCAACCGCGCAGACAAGAAACAGGATTCCGCAGATGACCGCTCCGGCTTCACTTTTAATTAAAAAAGATGCTGAGAGAAAGAGAACAAAAAACAATGCGGCAAACCATGCGCCGACGCCGGATAAAATCCGAATATAAACAGGGTCTTTTATCTGTTCGGGCTTGTTCAGTTCTGCCGATATTTTCTCTGTTTCCTCATGACTTGTCAGTTCCCGAACTTCCGGGTGTTCCAGCAGTTCCCGTATCGTAAAGGTTTTTTCCCTCATCATTCGGCTCCTTGTGTCTCTGCCGCCATTTGTCTTCCCGTATTTTGCAGCGAGAAAGCCGCCGCGCTTGTTACGCCCAGCACGATGAGCGCAAAAAAGAGAATATGCAGGCTGCTGTAGTAATCTCCGTCCCACAGCAGAATTTTTCCGATAAAAACCAGCAGAATGATGCAGAGATTCATGACGATCATCGCCAGCGGCACCATGTCCGGAACTCTCCGGCGATAAAAGAAATACGCGCCCCCGGCCGTAAATGCCCATGCCAATGCCCCGATCAGGGTTATTCCTTCCATATTGTAGCTGTCTATTATCACATCAATTGTCGGCAGCGACAGCGCAACGAGGATTGAAGCGAGTAAAGCAGCGCGAAACCAGCGGGGTTTGGAAGTGAGAATTGAGAATTGAGAATTGAGAAATGGGGAGCGGGAAATGACGGCGAAAAATCCGTTTAAGGCTGCAATGCTCAGGCACAGCGTTTCATATCCCAAGCCGTAATACGGTCCTCCGACCTGATGCCAGCAGAGAATCATGCCGGTGTTGATGATAATCAGCCAGACAAACCAAAGCGCGGCAAAGTCTGACACGGCAGCCCAGCCGAAAATCAGAATCGCCCAAGTGATGAACAGTTCAAACGCATCCGCGCCGGTCTGATAGGTTTGTCCGTAAACCGCCAGCAGAACGCCGACCAGCACGGACGCGCTCAAGAGAAAAATTTTGCCCACGATGCGGCTGATGCCGCAGATACATGAAGCAATGATGCACGCGACAATTCCGCATTCGATCAAGCCGAATTTGAGAAACCGCCCCATCGCCGACCAGTTGTATGCAAAGAAAAATATGATTCCGGATAGCACCAATGCGCTGCCGAAGAACAGCAGCATCCGATCCGCCCATGCCGCCCACGCGTAACCGGGGCGCAGCACACGGATTGCGGCGAAAAATGCCGCATCGTTCAACATGCCGTCACGGTGAAGCCGGCGGATCGTTGCCATATCGGCTTTATGGTTCAGTCTGTCATCTGACATATTTGTTTCTCAGTTTTCAAGATTCCTCGCTTCGCTCGGAATGACAAGGGTAAGGCTCGGAATGACAAGGGTAAGGCTCGGAATGACAAGGGTAAGGCTCCGGAATGACAAGGGTAAGGCTCGGAATGACAAGGGTAAGGCTCGGAATGACAGGCATAATTCTCACTTCTCACTTCTCACTTCTCACTTCTCACTTCTCAATTCTCACTTCTCAATTCTCAATTTTCTCACCACACCGATTTCAGAAGCCCTTTGGGGCGGAATATCAGCACCGTCACGACTGCCATATAGGGAAATACAATGGCAAACTGGGGGCATACAAGGATTCCCACAGCATCTGTGAGACCGAATATCAGCGCGCCCAGCAATGCGCCCCAGATATTTCCCAGTCCGCCGATAATGACAATCAGAAAGGCTTCGATGATGATGGCATGATCCATACCCTGCGTGATGTTCTGCGTGGGCGCAACCAGCGCGCCCCCGAGTCCGGCAAGAAAACATCCGATCACAAATACCGCGGCAAAGACCCAACTGACATTGATGCCCACCGCGCCGACCATTTCCCTGTCAACTGCCGCGGCTCTGGATATTTTGCCGATTTTCGTCTTATTGGTCAGAAACCACAGCCCCAGCGCAACTAAGGGACCGATAATGAGCAGAAACAGATTATACCGGGGAAAAGGAAAGCCGAACACGGAAAAAGCCCCGGAAAGCGCGGGCGGCGGCGACAGAGAGCGGAAATCCGAACCCCAGATCAATTTGACCAAATCGCCGAAGACCAGCGTGAAAGAAAAAGTGAAGAGCAGCAGCATCAGATGTTCTCTTTCATAGAGACGGCTGAACAGCGTTCTTTCAAGGATAAAGCTGATGAGCGCCACGCCTGTCGGCGCGAAAATCAGCGCAAGCCAGAATCCGATTGCGCCGCCCCCGAAAAACATGGCAACGGAATAGGCGAGAAACGCGCCGATCATATACAGCGAACCGTGGGAAACATTGGGAATCCTGAGAACGCCGAGAACCAAACTCAGACCGGAAGATACGATAAACAGGATTGTGGTTCTGCTTAATCCCACCAGCAGTTGCTGGCATAAAGCAAACAGCGTGATATTGGATGCAAATTCCATTTGAAATCCCTCCTGAAATTTTATCGCTGATGAATGTGATATTATTCCGCTGTCGCGCCGGCTTTGATGATAAGTTCCTGTTTAGATTCATATTCACACATATCCCGTGTAATCACCTTTAATTTTATCGTTACAATAGGCGGAACCCACCACCAATCTTTTTCTCCTTCAAACGTCTTTTCTGTCCATCGCTCCGATGATATCAGAGCGTTGCCCTCGTACCATTTATAATCTGTGATGAGTCCGCCTTCGGCAAGCGGAGAAGCATCAGCCAGAAACTGTATGTTTATCGGACCCGTGTAGCCGCCCGGCGTCGGCAGCGGATGGCATGAAAAATTCGCCAGATACGTTTCCTTGCAACGCAAATCTGCAATAAATTGGAGCAGACAGATGATGTCTTCCAGTCCGATTTTACCGTTTCCGTCCAAGTCCGTACTGAAATGAGCATCATCATCGCCTACAGTAACTCTCAAGGCAGATACGGCATCGCTCAATTCAAAAAGGCTTTTGGCATAAGCCGAACCCGGCAGCCCCGCCATAAGCCAGATAATAATCAATATGTTGAAAAAGCCGTGCGTCTTAAACATCTCTTTTCTCCTCGCCTTTGTCAGACAGTCGGATACAAATTCAGTATCCGATACTGTATCAGAATATCGGCTGATATTCAAGCATTTTTCTATTCAAGCCTTTTTAACTTCCCCCTTTTTTAAAGCAGGGCTGTCAAGTTCTCCCTCTCCTCTCCGGGGAGAGGGAAATGTCAACAGAACCTAATCGCTGAAATTCCATTTCAGCGCAGTGCTAAAATTCGCTGCGCTCCGCTTTTATAAGATGACGCACTCCGGATCCGGGTCCGGAGTGCTAAAATGAAATTTTAGCATTTTTACAGTGCTAAAATTCGCTGCGCTCCGCTTTTATAAGATGACGCACTCCGGATCCGGGTCCGGAGTGCTAAAATGAAATTTTAGCATTTTTACAGTGCTAAAATTCGCTGCGCTCCGCTTATTACATCCTGTTCATCCCTGTTGATTTTCAATGGCGATTCGGTATAAGCAGCCCTGCTTTAGAAAAATTAAAAATAATATAGTTGTTACAATATGTTATATTAATTCATCCGTCTGCCCAAAATACCGTTTAACACGGCATTAAATGCCATTTTTATCGCATCGGGAACATTGTCGGCAGAAGTAAAATCCTGCATTTTTCTATCTTATGTCCGGCAATGTCTTCTGCCACCTGTGCGCAGAACACTCTGTAAAAATTCAGATTCTTAATCAGTCCCTGTTCATAGTCGTCGCTGACGGCAAACGCCGATTCGATAAATGCGGCATATTTCGGATCAAGCAGAAATTCTTCCATTGCGGCTGCCAGTTCTCCTTTTTTCATATCGCATTCGCACCTCTCCAAAGAAAACAAGTCGGATATATTGAGATTTCGCTCTTTCAGGCGTTCAAAAACATCCCGCTTTCCTACAAGCCCGTTCTGCTTGTAAACCGCTTCCCGAACCGCTTCATAAACGGCTTTGCCGATGACCTTGAGGCCTTGGCGGCGTTTGGCGCCGCGGTACACGGCCAGGACGACGGCAATAACGAGAATCACGGCCGGTGCGAGCAGCATATTAAAAACTTGCAGACGCTTACCAAGTTTCTCGACATCGAC
>DZCT01000631.1 GCA_022736535.1 Desulfatirhabdium butyrativorans
CCATTGGGACTAACCCCGCCCTGCCGATAAACAGGAAAGGCAGGAAAAAAATTCCTGCCTTTCTCAAAGATAAATACCGATCCGTTAAAGCATTATGCTACCACATCTCTGTCTCCCCATTTGGGTCTCGTGGTCAGCCGGGCGAGGATAACGCCTACAATCAGCAGAACTCCTGATACGTAGTAGGCATAATTCAGACTGCCTGTCACATCCTCGATCCATCCGCCGATTCTCGCCATGAAGAAGCCGATACCCCATCCGATAAATACCAGACCGTAGTTGAATCCCAGATTTTTGGGTCCGTAGAAGTCGCCGACAAAGGAGGGCATCAGAGAAAGACCGCCGCCGTACTGCCAGTAAGCAATGCCCACCGCGACAAACAGGAGAAAAACATTCTTTGAACCCACGATGTAAGGCAGTGCGAACAGACAAAGAGCAGAAATGCTGCAATTCAATGTATAAGCATTCAGCCGTCCGATTTTGTCAGAATAAAAACCGGTGCCGACACGTCCGGAGGCATTCACCAGACCGCCGTAAGAAACCAGTATCCATGCGTTGGCGGCAAAGAAAGGAATATCTTTTGCTGCTGAAGCCAGAATAGTCGCCGCATTGGCAATGATGAGCAGACCGGACTGTGTGGTGATGATGAACATAAAGACCAGCGCGGGAAACTGCCATGTTTTGATCATGTCTTTGGCTTCCCAGTCATGTTTGGTGCTTGCCGCCATCTGTTTGGCTGTCTGAGCCACTTTCGGGGCAGGGGGAACATACCCCGGCGGAGGCGTCTTTAACATCTGTCCGGCAATAATCACGACCACCGCAAAGAAGATGCCGAGATAAATAAAACTGCCGGATATGCCGAAATTGTCAATCAGGTATTGTCCGAGCGCGCCGATGTAGAGCGCCGCGCCGCCGTATCCGCCGACCACCAGTCCGGCAACAAGCCCTCTCCGATGGGGACCGAACCATTTCAGCGCCGCGGGCGTAGGCGCCGCATAACCGATGCCCATACCGATGCCGCCGAAAATACCGAAGCCGATAATCAGTCCGGCATAACTTTTCATCATTCCGGCGATGATACATCCCGCAGCCAGAAAAAGACCGCCGAGGGTCGCGCCGAATTTGGGGCTGATTTTATCCTGAATCCTGCCGCCGGGGATCATCAGCAGCGCAAAGATGATGACACAGAGGGAAAACGGCGTGGATGCCTGTTCGTTGTTCAGATAGTTCCAGCCCGCATTGATGCTGTCCATCGGCATGGCCTGACCTGCTTTTTCCACATTTACCAAAGCCTTTTTCCAGATACTCCAGGCATACAGAATGCCGAGACACAGATTGATGGCTGTGCCGGAAAATGTCGTGATCCACGCTTGGGTTGGTTCTTTTTCAAATTGCTCACTCATTTCAAAGCTCTCCTTTTCTTAAAGTCTTATCTGAAAAATGATGTCAACATGCTATTTTCAAACGTAGCTTTTTTCCTCTTCCTCCGATTGCCCCTCGGCAACGCGCCTATCGCCTCCTTTCTTTATAATTTTTTTATAAAAAATCATTTCCCTATTTATAAATTCAACTGCCTGACTTCCGATCCGATCCGAATAATTTTTGAAAACGCATAAATATAGTTACCGCCGGCATCATCTGCGCTTTTGTAAAACGCCAAAAATTTAAAATGGACGCAGACCGTTTTGCCGATAAAACGATTTGCGTCTGTTTTAAGCCCGGGCGTTTTACAGAAAATTCGGAAAGCGCGAATTGTGACGGCGTAAAGAATAAAACCGGAAAGAATACAGAGGACAGAGTTCTGAAGGTTTCGTCGGCTTGCAGATGGAATCTGTTGATAAACATTGGCAATTTGATTTCCCTTTTTCCATATTTTCATAATTTAATGAACGTGATTTATTTATTTAAATGGACTATGTATTATATTTTTAATTTAGTCAAGAAAAAATATTCATTTTTTGTGCAGATAAAAATCATATTTCAGGTATTGAAGATATAACTATATGATTTTACAAATCTGAAATATCAAATTTTTTTTTGGCGGATTTGAATAAATAAATATTTTTTTTATAATTCAGATGCCGGCAGGGCGGATTTGAATAAATAAATGTACTGATCCGATTTTGCTTTTTTTGCCGCAGACGCACACAGACGGACACAGACAG
>DZCT01000632.1 GCA_022736535.1 Desulfatirhabdium butyrativorans
CCGCGGCGGCTGTCGCGGCGGATATGTGCATCGGCTCGCTGGGTTCGGACACGGGCGGCTCCATCCGCCAGCCCGCTTCCCACTGCGGCGTTGTGGGCATGAAACCCACTTACGGAAGGGTTTCACGCTTCGGCTTGGTGGCGTTTGCTTCGTCGTTGGATCAGATCGGTCCCCTGACAAAAAATGTCTCGGACTGCGCCTTGATGATGAACGCCGTTGCCGGCTATGATCCCAAAGATTCCACATCCGTGCCGAAAGAGGTGCCGGATTACACAGCATCGCTTGTGAAAGACGGTTTGAAGGGAATGACCGTCGGTATTCCGAAAGAATACAGCGAGATGGGCGGATTGGACCCGGATGTTTCCGATGCGGTCAGAAACGCTGTCAGAAAAATAGAAGACATGGGCGCAAAGTGTATTGAAGTCTCACTTCCGCATTCAGAATATGTCGTTGCGGTTTACTACGTGATTGCGCCCTGCGAAGCCAGCTCGAACCTTGCCAGATATGACGGCGTGAAATACGGTTTCCGAGATAAAAGCAAAAGCGATCTGATGGAAATGTATCGTAGCACGCGTTCCCGAGGCTTCGGCGCGGAAGTTCAGCGCAGGATCATTATCGGCACATACTGTCTTTCTGCCGGATATTATGACGCATATTACGGAAAAGCCTCGCAGGTGCGGACGCTCATCATGCAGGATTTCAACAAAGCTTTTGAAACCTGCGATGCGATTCTCTCGCCGGTTGCACCGACGCCGGCCTTCCGTATCGGCGAAAATGCTGATGATCCGCTGACCATGTATTTATCCGATATTTTTACGCTTTCGGCAAATCTCGCCGGAATCCCCGGACTGTCGGTTCCCTGCGGGTTTTCAAAAAACGGACTTCCCATCGGACTTCAGATTCTGGGAAAACATTTTAATGAGGAAACGCTGCTCAAAATTGCGTACAACTTTGAGCAGGCTACGGATTTTCATAAGAAAAAAGCAGTGATAGAAAACTAAGGTCAGAGGTAAGAGGTAAGAGGTGTGAGGTCAGAGGTGTGAAAATTTCCTCCGACCTCTAACCTCTGACCTCTTACCTCTTACCCCAAAAAGGAAACATCAATGAGCATTCAGCCCCAGGGCGAGGATTTGAGAAAAGCGGTTAAATGGATTTCTGAAGAGCGTATATCTGATCAGAAAAAGGGCTTAGACAAACTGATCGAAGAAGCCTGCATCAGATTCAATCTCTCACCCAAAGATTCGGAATTTCTGCGCCGGTTTGTAATGGAGCAAAATCAGTAAGTTTATGGCGGGCATGAAATGCCCGCCCTGCCCGACCGGTATGCGGCGCAATTTTTGCGCCTGAAAAAACCGAAAGCGGATCAGGATATTTCTGCCTTTCGCACTCCTGCCGCATTTCTATTTCATTTTCGGAATGCGGATCATCTGTCCGGGATAAATTTTATCCGGATGTTTGATGACTTCACGGTTTGCCTCAAATATCAGCGGATATTTATTGGCGTTGCCGTAAAACTGCTTGGCGATTTTCGAGAGCGTGTCGCCGGACTTGATTTCATAAAACTGACTTTCCTGATTTTCCAGCAGTTCTGTTCCCGCGGACGGCTGCGCCGCAGCCCCGGCTGATGAAACTTCCAGCTTTGTTCCGTCAACTGTCTCGACGCCCTTGACATTGCCGGACAGCAAAATCGCTTTTTCTTTGGTCGGAAGACAGTCGCATAAGCCGCTCAACGCCACGTTGGCATCGGATACTTCGGCTTTCAGACCTTGTATCCTGTTCCCCAGATTCTCAGCCAGCAGCTTTTCCACATCTGCGGCATTGTTTTTGCCGCCGAAGACAGACGCGCCCACCCCTTTCAGGAAATTGAAAACACCCATTTTTTCATACCTCCATGCTGATAAAATTAAATCTCTCGGACACTGTAATAAAAAAACCGGACAGATTCCGATGCTTCGCATCATCCCATCCGCCGGCATGTCAAATCCGCCGTAAAACGCCCAACCCGCCATTTTATTGTAAAAATATGATGCCGTAACAATCATTATCTGACCGATTGGGCTTCATGTCAACAAAATTGTTCCTCGCCGACCGCAGACTTTACTGCAAAGCGGAGGGCTGGCAGCGGTGCAGAAGCGGTGATGAATTGCCGCCGCTGTCTTTTTTT
>DZCT01000175.1:0-4211 GCA_022736535.1 Desulfatirhabdium butyrativorans
CCTTTTTGTTGGTGTTCATGGCATCTTTTTCAAAATCGGAAACAGTGCTTGACAGAACGCTTTCTTTGCTGAACACGATAGAACGTCTGGCTTTCAGATTTTCTATCTCTTTTTTCAATTCCTCATCCAATTTTTTCCGGGTGTCTTCTACGGTGGTGCTGACCTGAACGATTTTGGGATGTTTGGACTTAAAGACTTTGCTGAGGCGGTTGAATTCAACCTCAGCTTCCAGCAACTGTGCATACAGAGAGTCAACCAGCGGATTGTCAATCAGGGAGCGGGTATCACGGATATTGCCTTTTGAGCGGTAAAATTCATTTAATTTCTCAAGTCTTGCATCTAATTCAAGCCGCTCGTTCCGGGCTTTCAGATACGCGTCGTTGAACTCTTCGATTTTCTGGGTAATGACACTCTGTTTTCCCTCGATGGAGAATATCTGTTCCCGCTCTTTGTATGCCTGAAAATCAGCTTCGGCTTTTTCTAATTTTCTTTTGATTTCATACAGTTGATCGGTCATCCAGCTCAGGGTGCTTTGGGAAGATTTGAATTTGCCTGAAAGATCGAACTCGATATAGACTCTTGCCAGCTCGTTGGCGATATTTTTAGCCATATCCGGATCATAGTCTTCGACGTTTATTTTCAGGAGACGCGTATCTCTCACTTCTTCAATCTGAATATTTGCAGTCAGTTGTTCAAGAAGTCCGGCATGTCGTTCCTCGGAAGTCAATTCCTTTTTTTTCCGATTTAAAAGCAGATGGATATTGTTTTTGAACCGAGATAAAAATACCTTCAGGGGATTGATCGGCAATTCCTTTTCCCTGTCAATCTCGTTCAATTTCAGATTGCTGATCACTTTTTCCAGTACCGGACGGGCGGTAATACGTTTGAAATGGGTATTGAAAGTCAGAGATTGGGAAACATAGCTCTCAAAATCTATTTTTTCGCCGGTCAGAGGAGACACGCTCTGTTCCTTGTCAATAATCATGATGCCGGTGGCCCTGTAAACCGGCTTCATCTGAAGGGTAAAAAACAGCGTCAGCGAGACAATCATCACAAAGGAGTTAATGATAAGCCATTTGTGTTTGACAAGAATATGGTAGTAATCGCTGAGATTTAAGATTTCTTCGGTTTCGTGATTTTCCATAGCGTTTTCAGCCCTGATGGTTTACCTGTAACGAGAAATATACTGATCCGCTTTTGTTTTTTTGCCGCAGACGCACACAGACATACACAGACAGATATCTGAAAACGGACTGCGGCATATATGTAAAAAATATGCGCTGTATTCCATTTTCGGATATCTGTCTGTGCGGGTCTGCGGCAGAAGACAGATTCGCTCAATATTTTCAGCCACAGACACACGCAGACATACACAGACAGAGCAAAACATTTTCAGGTTCTGTCTGTGTCCGTCTGTGTGCGTCTGTGGCAAAAAAACAAAATCGGATCAGTATATATTCATCTTAATCAATTTTATAAGTTACGCACTTGAAATTTTTACCCAAAATCCGGAGTGCAAATATCTGTCTGTGTCCGTCTGTGTGCGTCTGTGGCAAAAAAAAGCGTATGCAGGGACACTTACAGCCACGTTTCGGGAATATGCAGCAGGTCCCCCGGTTTCAGTTCGACATCCGGGATTTCTCCCTTTTTCACTTTGTTCAGGTCTATATCAATGGTGACCTGCTTTTCGCCCTCTTTTCGGATAATTATTGCCCGGTTGGGTGCGGCAAACTGGTCAAATCCGCCTGCCATGATACATGCGCTCAAAGCCGTGATGCCGGGCCGATAATCAATCACTCCCGGATTCTTGACTTCCCCCTCCACATAAATTTTGCTTTCGCCGATGTCACGGGACTGTTCGGGCGGAATATAGACCACATCCCCGGATTCCAGAGGCAGATCATGGCTTACATTTCCCTTGTCAAGCAGTTCTTTGAGATCAACCACTTTCTCACGCTTCCGTTTCGAGACCAGATTTTCAACATCTTTTTCTTTGGCAATCTGATCTGCCGAATCACGGAAAATATAAGCCACATTTCCCCGGGTCGGCAGCACGCCCCCGGCTTTTGCAATCAGCTTCATCACCGTGGCTTTTGAAGCGCTTTCATATAATCCCGGAGTTGTGACCGCTCCGGAAATATAGTATCGGAGGCTGTGGTATTCCTTTATATTGATGCTGACCTCCGGCTCCATAAAATAATCCTCAGCCAGCGGCTTCCGAATCTGTGATTCAAGCTGAAGCGTTGTCAGCCCCTCGGCTTTGACAGAACCGATAAACGGCACATTGATCGTTCCCTGCTCGTTTACGGTGAGCTGCGCCTCATGCTGCTTTTCGCCGCCTGCATAGATGGTGATGGTAATCACATCCCGGGCGCCGAGAAGATATGCCTTGTCCTGCGCCGATAAAAAATTTTCCGTTATCAGCAGGCATATCAGACCAAATATAGGATAACATAAAGACTTCATTATCATATCATATCATTTCATGCCCAGATCATAGTTAAAAGCGATGGTTGCCATGAGATATTTGTTTTCATAGCTGTGTCCGCTGAAATTCGAGTCCCGCTCTTCATATCCGCCGGAAATTTTGGCTGTCAGCATTTCCTTAAATACATAGCCTGCGCCCACCGAAACACCGTAAGTTTTGTCTTCCCGACGCTCTCCCGATGCGGTCTTATCCTCAGCCGTTACATAATCATTGATTGAATACTCGGCGTCCAGCGTTGCCAATATTCTTTCCATAAAAACATGACCGAGATTCAGACAGAACTGATAAGTTTTGAAATACCTGTTTCCGATGCCCCAGTCATTGAAATTCCGTTCAGCCGACAATGAACCGTAAGTTTTCGGGCGGGAAATGTAAGCGATTGATCTGCCCACAGGGATCGGCGGATTCTGCCCTTTAACAGCGACTCGGTAGCTGAAAACATCCTGATCTTCCAAAGCATTTCCGTCAAAACTCCGCTGATGATATCCGCATCCGCCTTCTAAGTAAACATATTTCAGTTGCCTTTTGAAAATAAGACTGAGCTGATCTGATCGGTAGTCATAAGACTCCTGATCGTAATCCCTTATCCAATGCTGATATTCAAGATCAAGCGCTGCGCTGCGGCTGAACCTGTAAATCAGATCGAACATACCCCTGTTTTCGACAGAATCATCTTTATTGTCAAGATCATAGTTCGTGAGCGTGTTCCGATAGCCCAGCCCGAGTGAAAATCTGTTTTCAAACTCATAAAGAACGCTCGGCGTGAAATGATTGATATAATATTTTTTTCTTTCCACCGAACTGCTGAATCGGTCCGCCTGGGCAGGGTCGCGGGTTTTATAGTAAGCATCTTCCAATCCGATGCTGAGTCTTTCAAAGGGCTTTGAGCGGAGGGATAAGATGCCGGTATGTCCGATATAGTCGTCTTCATCTGCGGATTTTTGTCCCCCGGGGACGTCATCTTTGTCTCTATAATAGGCGGCATTGAGTGTGTAATCTAAAATAATCGAGCTTTTTCCTGTTTCATAACCCAGAAGAATGCCCGGTCGGACAAGGAAAGTATAAACATTTCTTTCTTCAGTTTCCGCCTTGTAAAAATTGCTGTCTGTTTCCGAATCAACAGATATTTTCGGTCTCACGACAATTTTATCATCTGAAAACGCCATTCCCTCTAAAAAAACAATCATCAAATAAATCAGGGTGAACAGGAGACCGAGTTCTTTTTTTAAAAACATTTTGTATTCCTTTCCGATGAAGAGTTAAGCAGTTAATGAAAAAATCCGAGAGCGCAGAGACACAAAATTTTGCGTCTCTGCCTATTTTCAGCAACAGATATAATCCCGTCCGAATTTCGGATTTCCCGCGGTTTGATTCAGGGGACGGGGAAGTTGCCTGCAACACTGTTTTTAACAACTTCCCGCACCCCTTTCAATTAACTTCCCCTTCCAACAAAGTTCATTTAACCGGACTCGCAGGCTTTTCCGAATCCTTTATCACCGTCGGCACCGGAAGAACGGAAGATAATTCAGTTGTAACCGTATGCGGCGCTTTGTCATCTGTCAGTCTCATCACAATATCGGCAGCTTTATCATCGGACAGTTTTGCAACAACAGCAGCGGCTTTATCATTTGTCAGTCTTTCAACAATAGCGGCAGCTTTATCATTCGCCAGTCTTTCAACAATAGCGGCAGCTTTATCATTCGCCAGTCTTTCAACAATAGCG
>DZCT01000175.1:4311-10072 GCA_022736535.1 Desulfatirhabdium butyrativorans
GCAGCTTTATCATCTGTCAGATGAGCGATTATCGCAGCCGCGTCCTTATCCTCCATTTCTGCAATTATTGCCGCCGCGTCGCCGTCATCCATTTCCGCAAAGATTGCCGCCGCGGCTTTCTTGTTTTCCATTCCGGCGATCTTGTCAGCTTTTTCCTTATTGCTTCCCGCCAGTTCTCCTCCTCGGACCGGCAACGCAACATAGGAAAAAATAAAGACACCCATACTGAGAAAAAAAAGAATACGACTTAATTTTTTCATAACCGACACTCCTTTCCGTAAATGATAGTTATCCAAAATGATACGAGTTTATCCAACATTATTGTTTTATTTCATTTTATTCGTTAAGGATTAGACCTCTTTATCCATATTGGATCAAAATCCTATAAATAAATATGAGTTACGCAGTTGACCTGATTACCGTGCGCCGCGTGGGAATGTCCAGCGACCTTTTCACGGAGGGACGCGGATCCCGGGAACGAGACCGCAGGGTAAAAAAATTTAATATTTTTTATAAACTTTTATGAAATCAAAGTCAAGAAAAAAATGACGGAAGTTCTAATTTTGAAAAAAGTTGATAGCGAAATGCGTCAGGGTTTCCCACAGAGACCGCAGAGTTTTCTCTGTGATCTCTGTGTCTTCTCCGTGAACTCTGTGGGAAAAAAAATGTTTCCCGCCACGCCCTGTTTAATCCGTGTTTATCCGTGGCGAAAAAAAATAATGCGCCTCCATCCGAAATTTTATTTTTTTTATTTATTCTTGACATGAACCCGCAAATTGTTTATAGCAGGTCACTTAAAATTATAGTGACGGAAATTCAATTCAGCCCTAAATTTTCGTTGCACTTCCGAGTATTCCGGATAATTGATTTCAAACTGCGATAAGAAAAAGTAATTCTTACAAATCCCTTGTCGCTGAAAACATGAAAGGCAGGCATGAGCCTTAAAGAGCTTCTGAAAAAAAAAGAAACAGCCATTGTCGCACAATGGTTTGACAGAGTGGTAAACACCTATCAGCTTGATACTTCAAGATTTTTGAAAAGTCAGAAAGACGCGTTTGCCAATCCGGTGGGAAATACCTTATTACAGGGATTGAAAGCCGTTTTTGATGAAACAACTGACAGAATGGATAATGAGACTGTCATTTCCTTCCTTGACCCGATCATCCGCATCCGGGCGCTTCAGGATTTTTCTGCATCCAAAGCCGTGGGCTTTGTTTTTTTTCTGAAAGAAATCATAAGGGAACAGACCGCAAAAGAGACTCAGGGAAACGCGGCATTGCAGGCAGAGATGCTGCTGTTTGAATCAAAGATTGACGAGCTTGCCCTGACGGCTTTTGACATCTATATGCAGTGCAGAGAAAAGGTCTATGAAATCAAAGCAAATGAAGTCAGAAACAGAACCTTTACCGCATTTCACAGAGCGGGTTTGGTGGCGGACTGGGAGGAAGAACCGAGGCATTGACAAAAACTTTTGTTTTTGTTGTTAATACATACAATAGAATGAGGTGATGTGAATGAATGCAAAGTACATGTTTTCTCTGGTAGCGGTTATTGTACTTTTTCTGCTGGCTTACGCAGGGGTTGAAGGGGCAGGACTTCATGTTCTGTTCGGTATTCTCATACCTTATGCGGCAATAGCCGTCTTCACCGTGGGATTTGTCTGGCGGATAGTGAACTGGGCGCAGTCGCCGGTTCCCTTCCGCATTCCGACGACATGCGGTCAGCAGAAATCGCTTACCTGGATCAGTCCGGCGGCAATTGACAATCCCGCGACAAACGGCGCGGTTGTGATTCGGATGATCCTGGAAATTTTGCTTTTCCGCTCGTTGTTCAGAAACCTGAAGTTTCACTTCAACGAAGGAAACAGATTTTCCTACATCTGGGAAAAATGGCTGTGGCTCGGCGCGCTTGCCTTTCACTGGGCTTTTCTGGCGGTGGTGATACGGCATCTGCGGTTTTTTGCCGAACCGGTTCCCTTCTGGGTTCAGTGGGTGGAACAGCTTGACAGCTTTTTCCGCGTGGAATTTTTTACCGATTTCCTTCAAATCGGACTGCCGGGAATTTTCCTGTCCGGTCTGGTGCTTCTGGCCGCGGCAGTTTATCTGCTGCTCAGAAGAATCATTATCCCGCAGGTGAAGTATATCTCGCTTGCGGCTGACTTTTTTCCCCTTTTTCTGATTATCGGCATTGCACTGAGCGGCATTGCGATGCGCTATTTTCTGAAAGAAGATATTGTTGGAATTAAAGAATTTACCATGGGATTGGTCACATTCCATCCGAGCATTCCGGCCAATGTCAGCGGCATTTTTTACGTGCATCTGTTTTTTGTGAGCGTCCTGCTGGCATATTTTCCCTTCAGCAAGCTGATGCACTTAGGCGGAATTTTTATGAGTCCCACCCGAAATCTGGCAAACAACAGCCGCACGCAACGACATGTCAATATCTGGAATTATCCTGTCAAAGTTCATACTTATGAAGAGTACGAGGAAGAATTCAGAGAAAAAATGATAGAGGCCGGTCTCCCGGTGGAAAAGGAGCTGTAAAATAATGGCAGATGATCTTCTCAAACCGGACGAATTATTGGCAAGAACAGACCACAGACCCCCCGCGACAGGATGGATGGATACGCCTGTCAACATCAGAAAGGGGATGTACTGCTACGCCGCGAACCCGAAAAGTGTTGAATATTTGAGCCTTCCTTATGCCAGACAGTGGAATCCTGTCGAAGATGACTGGAAACTGCCTGAAAACTGGAAGCAGATCATTTTTGAAGGCATTCGGGACCGGTTGGACAGGTTCCGCTCTTTCAAAATATTCATGGATATTTGCGTCAGATGCGGCGCGTGCGCGGATAAGTGTCATTTCTTTATCGGAACCGGCGATCCCAAAAACATGCCGGTGCTGCGTGCGGAACTGCTCCGCTCGATTTACAGAAATGATTTTACAACAGCCGGAAAGATTTTCGGCAAGGTTGCCGGCGCAAGACCCATGACCGCGGAAGTGCTGAAAGAATGGTGGTATTATTTCTTTCAGTGTACCGAATGCCGGCGATGCTCGGTTTTCTGTCCTTACGGCATTGACACGGCTGAAATTACGATCATTGCCAGAGAACTGCTCAATCTGCTGGGTCTGAACATTGACTGGATTGCCACGCCGGTTGCCAACTGTTTCCGCACCGGAAACCATCTGGGCATTCAGCCTCACGCCTTCAAAGACATGCTGGAATTCTTTGTGGATGATCTCGAAGAAATCACGGGCATCAGGGTCGAACCCAGTTTTAACCGGAAAGGCGCGGATATTCTGTTTATCACACCGTCAGGCGATGTGTTTGCCGACCCCGGCACCTACACCTGCATGGGCTATATGCTGCTGTTCCACTATCTGCGGGAAAAATACGGTTTTGATATTACATGGAGCACCTACGCGTCCGAAGGCGGCAACTTCGGCTTTTTCACCTCCCATGAAACCATGAAACGGCTCAACTCCAAAATGTATGCGGAAGCCAAACGTCTGGGCGTCAAATGGATTCTCGGCGGCGAATGCGGTCACATGTGGCGGGTGATTCACCAGTACATGGACACCATGAACGGTCCGGCGGATTTTCTGGAAGAACCGGTTTCTCCCATTACCGGCACGAAATTTGAAAACGCCCGGGGAACCAAAATGGTACATCTTTCCGAATTTACAGCAGACCTTATCAAACACGGCAAGCTGGAACTGGATCCGAGCCGGAATGACAACCTGAAAGTCACGTTCCATGATTCCTGCAACCCTGCAAGAGGTATGGGGCTGCTGGACGAACCCCGGTATGTCATTAAAAACGTCTGCAAGCATTTTTATGAAATGCCGCCGAACACCATTCGGGAAAACACTTTCTGCTGCGGCAGCGGATCCGGATTGAACGCGGGCGAAAATATGGAACTGAGACTCAGCGGCGGTCTGCCCCGTGCCAATGCGGTGAAATACGTGCATGAAAAACACGGCGTGAACATGCTTGCCTGTGTGTGCGCGATTGACAGGGCTGTTCTGCCTCCGCTCATGGATTACTGGGTTCCCGGTGTGGACGTGACCGGGCTTACCGAACTGGTGGCAAACGCCCTGATCCTGCCCGGAGAAAAAGAAAGAGAAACAAACCTGCGCGGCGAGCCGTTGCCGGGAATGGAGGAATAATGGCGAGTAACAAACAAATGTACGATAAAGGCAAGGTGGTTGCCGGTCTGGTCATCTTTGTGATCCTGATCACGTTCCCTTTCTGGTACAATCTCGGAAAAGCCGCTCCCGCTCCCGAACTGAAACTGACGGAAAAGGCAAAAGCCGAAAAAGTCTGCGTGATGTCCAAAGAAGAAATGAAAGCCGGACACATGCAACTGCTTGATATCTGGAGAGAAAGCGTGGTGCGGAATGCCGAGAGGACTTATGTGAATGCAAGCGGAAAGGAATACAGCATGAGTCTTTCCAACACCTGTTTGGACTGCCACTCAAACAAAGCCGATTTTTGTGACAGATGCCACAATTATGTTTCGGTCAGTCCTTACTGCTGGGATTGCCACATTGACAACCCGAAGGAGGCGAAAAAGTGATGGAAAACAGCAGAAGACGCTTTTTGAAAATAGCCGGAATTTCAGCTCTGGGTATTGCCGGCGCCAAGCCCGTGTTGGACGTGTTTGCTTCGGGTGACTCCCACGGCGAAGCGGCAAAATCTCAGTCTGAAATCCGAAAAGGTGAAAAAGCCCTGACCGCAAAGCAGTGGGCAATGGTGATTGACACCCGCAAATTCAAGTCCGCAGCGGATTTGGAGCCGATCATCGAAGTCTGTCATAAAATCCACAACGTGCCGGATTTTATGAATAAAGAAAATCCTGAATTTAAAGAAGACAACCGCCGGCATGTGATCAAATGGATATGGGAGGAGGAGTACAATCATGCCTTTCCGACCGGAGCGACGCCCTTTGTCGCGGAGAGAATCAAACACCTGCCGTTTCTGGTGCTTTGCAATCACTGCGAGGATCCGCCCTGCGTAAGGGCATGTCCCACAAAGGCGACGTTCAAACGGGAAGACGGAATCGTGGTGATGGATTTTCACCGCTGTATCGGGTGCCGGTTCTGCATGGCAGCCTGTCCTTACGGCTCCAGAAGTTTCAATTTCAGGGATCCCCGTCCGTTTATCAAGGCAGAAGAGCGGAATCCCGAATTTCCCACCCGGATGAAAGGCGTTGTGGAAAAATGCAATTTCTGTGCGGAACGGCTGGCAGTGGGACAAATGCCCGCGTGTGTGGAGGCATCCAACGGCTCGATTGCATTCGGCGATCTTTATGATCCGGAGTCCGAAGTCAGAAAACTTCTGGCGTCGAATTTCACCATTCGCCGCAAAGACGGACTGGGGACGGGACCGGCAGTTTACTATATTGTATGATTGAAGATTGAAGATGAGTGTTTCCGATTATTTTTAGCCACGAATGAACACAAATTTTACCACGAATCCCGAAG
Source organism: Desulfatirhabdium butyrativorans (assembly GCA_022736535.1). Classification (GTDB taxonomy): domain Bacteria; phylum Desulfobacterota; class Desulfobacteria; order Desulfobacterales; family JAIFKL01; genus JAIFKL01. Next base: position 9,799 of record DZCT01000175.1, read on the forward strand.
CAGTCACCACTCCTGTCATTTCGACGAACGAAGTGAGGAGAAATCTTGCCGTTCATACAGAAAGATTTCTCGCTCCGCTCGAAATGACAGGTGCGGTCTCGAAATGACAGGTGCGGTAAGGTAGCGGCAAATTTCATATTCGTGTGCTTATATTCGTGGTAAAATTCGTGTTCTTCGTGGCTGATCTTTTAATCCTCAACCTTCATCCATAAGAGGTGATTATGCTTGAAATCGCATTTAAAGGAACGAAAAGATACTACGGCTGGATGATTGC
>DZCT01000176.1:0-3510 GCA_022736535.1 Desulfatirhabdium butyrativorans
CTTCGGGCGCTGCGCTCTGCGCACTCTTGGCGGCGCGAGAGCGGGCAACCGGCTACGAAAGCAACCGCAACGGATGTAACGGACGCCTGATTGTCTATACCTCATCCCAAACCCATTCCTCAGTTGAAAAAGGCGTGAAAGTCGCGGGATTCGGCAGCGACAACCTCCGCATTATCGAAGTGGACGAACATTTCGCGCTCCGTCCCGACGCGCTTGCCGCGCAAATCAGGAAAGACCGGGACGCGGGGCTGACGCCCTGCTTTGTCTGCGCCACCATCGGCACCACCTCTTCCAATGCCATAGACCCGGTTGCGGAAATCGGGCGTATCTGCAAGCAGGAAGGACTCTGGCTTCATGTGGACGCGGCAATGGCAGGCACCGCGGCGATTTGTCCCGAATACCGCCATATCCACGAGGGGCTTGAGTTTGCAGACAGCTACTGCTTCAATCCGCACAAATGGATGTTCACCAATTTTGACTGCGACTGCTTCTTTGTTGCAGATCGGGCAGCTTTGATCAAAACCCTGAGCATCCTGCCGGAATACCTGAAAAACAAGGCGACCGAATCCGGAGCGGTCATAGATTATCGCGACTGGCATATTCCGCTGGGCAGGCGTTTCCGGTCACTGAAACTCTGGTTTGTGATCCGCCACTACGGACTGGAGGGATTGCGTCATCATGTCCGACAGCATGTGGAACTGGCGCAGAATTTCGTGAAATGGGTTCAGGCAGATGAGCGATTCGAGCTTGCCGCGCCTGCGCCCCTGAATTTAGTCTGTTTCCGCCACAAAGCCGGAGATGCCTTCAATCAGCAGTTGGCGGAGCGGCTCAACCGAAGCGGGAAGTTATATCTGACACATACCATGCTGAACAATCAGTATGTTATACGATTCTGCATTGCCCAGACCTACACGGAAGAACGTCATGTCCGTGAGGCATGGCGGCAGATTCAGGAGGCAGCCGATGCGATTGAAAAACAGTGAGACAAATTTCACAAACGGTTGTTTACAGTTCCGTCCGAAGGCGGAAAAACCTGACTTTTTAACAACCGGAGAAAGAATTTCCTGTATGCAACATATTGAAAGAAGAAGAAACAGGCGATACAGAGCGCAGGACGGAACCGTTGCGCTGCTTCTCGGGGCTCCTTTAAATTTAATGGGTTCCGTCATAGATGTGAGCAGAGAGGGGCTTGCATTTCGCTATATTGCAAACGGAAAACGGCCGAGCGAGTCATTTGAATTGGATATTTTGTACAGCCATGATCTTGTTTACATAGACAAAATACCTTTCATCATCGTTTCGGACACTGAGATAAGCGGCGAATCCGCTTCAAAATTATTTCCCCTCAGACGGTGCGGCGTACAGTTCGGGGAAATGACGGAATCTCAGAAATTAAGATTGAAGTATCTTATTGAAAATCATACATTTTTAAATTTTAATAACCGGAGAAAGAATTTCTTGTATGCAAGGCATTGAGAGAAGAGTCCACAAGCGATACAAAGCGCGGGAGGGAACGGTTGCGTTTCTCGGTGAACCCTTAAACATCATGGGTTCCGTCATAGATGTGAGCAAAGGCGGACTTGCATTTCGCTATATCGCAAACGGAAAACGGCCGAGCGAGTCATTTGAATTAGATATTTTATACAGCCATGAGCCTGTTTATATAGACAGGATGCCTTTCAGAACGGTTTCAGATACCGAAATAACAGGCGAATCCGGCTCGAAATTGTTTCCGCTCAGACGATGCGGCGTACAGTTCGGCGAACTGACGGAAGTTCAGAAGTCTCAGTTGGAATATCTCATTGAAAATCATACGCTGGCATAGCAGTAAAGCGAGTTTGAAACTCGCTTTACAGTAAAGGAAAAATCGTGGCGATTTTGACATTAAAACACCTGACTAAGAGATTCGGCGGCTTGACTGCTGTAAACAATGTCTCTTTTGAAGTGGAAGAGCAATCGGTGATGGGACTGATCGGCCCCAACGGCGCGGGCAAGACAACGGTGTTCAATCTGATCACAGGAAATTATCGCCCCGACGAAGGGGAAATTATTTTTGACGGGAATGCGATTACCGGTCTTCTCACGCATCGCATTGTCTCGTTGGGGATTGCCCGCACCTTTCAGACTATCCGGCTGTTTCAGAATCTCTCCGTAGTTGAAAATGTGCTGGCAGGCTGTCACTGCCGGATGCAGTCCGGCATATTCGGGGGCATGTTTCACACCCCGATCCAGAAAAAAGAAGAAGAACAGGCGGTTGAACTTGCGATAAAAGAACTGGAATTTGTGCGTCTCCGCCATGAAGCCGGGCAGTTGGCAAAAAATCTTTCCTACGGGAATCAGCGGTTGCTGGAAATAGCCCGCGCACTTGCCACGGTCCCGCGCCTGCTGATTTTGGACGAGCCAGCCGGAGGCATGAACGAGCAGGAAACCGACAGTCTGATAGAACTGATTCAAAAGATTCGGGAAAGAGGCATTACGATTCTGCTCATCGAACACGATATGGGCTTGGTGATGAAAGCCTGCGATAAGTTGGTCGTCATTGAATACGGGAGTAAAATCGCGGAAGGCAGCCCCGATGAGATAAAAGTCAATCCCAAGGTCATCGAAGCTTATCTGGGAACGGAAGATGCGGATTGAAGTCTGCGCTGAAATTTCATTTCAGCACCCCGGCGGCGGGTAATATTTTCTCGGATGAAACTGAGTTGCCGATGAGCGTATCTGCATCTTTTTTCTAAAAAAAATAGGAGGATAGCGGTGTAGAAGCAGTTGATTGCGGGGTGCCATTATGAGCGGAACGAGGAATTTCATTTGTATAATATATTGTTAGGAGTTACGCGGTCGGCTCGGAGCCGGGAGCGTAAGCGACCGGACCGTCCGTCCGTCTCGGATTCTGCATCACTACCCAATCCGGCTGTTGCCAATGATTAAAAAGGAGGCATTATGATTTCCGTTAATATTGAAAAAGCTTCTCAGAGTTTAGCCCAACTCATTTATGATACAATAAAAAATTGTGAGGAAACGCTTATCGTTTCCGACACCGGGTCTGTTGTGCTGATTGATCAGGCAGAATGGGAAAATATTCAGGAAACCCTGAAACTTCTACATGATGAGAAATCACTCAAAGCCCTGATTGAAGGACACAAAGCCAGAGATCAGGATGTCAGGCCGGACAGTGTCAGCATTGAGGATGCCTTTTATGACCTATAAAATCAACATTTTCAAGAACGCAAATGATGATCTGGACTGGCTGAGGAAAAATGACAGGAAAAGTTATTGCAAGTGCTTTGACCTTGTCCGGGAGCTGATGGAACATCCGAGGGAAGGCACTGGAAAGCCCGAACGTCTGAAATACTTTGACAAAGAGGTTTACAGCAGGAGAGTCAGCCGGGAAGACAGGCTGGTTTATACGATTTACGAAGACATAAAAGAAATTGACATCTCTTCATTCCGGGGGCATTACAGAAAATGACTGTCGGAATGAACGAAGATGATATTTATAGCGATGCGGAT
>DZCT01000176.1:3610-10028 GCA_022736535.1 Desulfatirhabdium butyrativorans
AGAAAAATAGGGACGGAAGATGCGGATTAAATAAAGCCCCGTAGGGGCGACATATTTGTAGCACATCGGCCAATAAAAATACGCAAGCCCCATAGAGGCAGCATATCATATACCGGAAATATCTCTGCTACAAAGATAACGCTCCTAACGGAGCTTATCAGAAAACTTTTTGATTTGCTAAATGAATTGCAGAGCAGGTTTTCAACCCGCTCCGGAGTACAAAAAATGCGAAGGTGTGAGACATGCTCCTTGAGATAAAAAATCTTCATGTGAAATACGGCAATGTGGAAGTCATTCACGGCACAAATTTCTGCGTGGATGAAGGCGAAATCGTCACCATTCTGGGCGCAAACGGCGCGGGAAAATCCACCACCCTGCTTGCCCTCAGCGGACTCGTCAAGCCTTCTATGGGCGAAATTCTGTTTAAAGGAAAAGCCCTGCACAAACTCCCTGCCAATAAAATTGTGCGGGAAGGCATCAGCCAGTCTCCCGAAGGCAGGCGGGTTTTCGGAACGCTCACGGTCAGGGAAAATCTGAATCTGGGCGCGTTCACGTCCAAAGACCCGGAGCGTGTGCAAAAAACACTGGAGTGGATTTACGCGCTGTTTCCGCGCCTTGAAGAACGCAGCGGACAGCTTGCCGGCACTCTGAGCGGGGGCGAGCAGCAGATGCTGGCGATTGGCAGAGCGCTGATGGCAAATCCGAAAATTCTTCTTTTGGATGAACCGAGCCTCGGGCTCGCGCCGATTTTGGTGAAAACCATTTTTGATACGGTCAGAGCCATCAATGAATCCGGCGTAACGGTGGTGCTGGTGGAGCAGAACGCCCGCGCCGCCCTGAAATTGGCGCATCGCGGATATGTCATGGAAGTGGGCAATATCGTGATGCAGGACGCCGCGTCCGCGCTGCTGGCAAACCCGGATGTGCAGCACGCATATCTCGGCGGGAAATCCTGAGAGACGTTTTATGCACTATTTCAAATATTTTAAAGGTTTTGAAGAGACTCAGCTTGATTTGTTCAAGCCGCTGACTATACTCATCGGTCCCAACGGCTCCGGCAAAAGCAATGCCGTTGAGGGTGTTGAGATGCTCTCATTTATTGCTCAGGGCAGTCCTATTTATGAAATAACAGATGTCGGCAGAGGCGGAAAATTGGAGGTTCGGGGCGGCTTGCAGGCATGTCCCCGATACGGTCAAAGCGTCTTCTCATTGGTCAATGCGTCAATTCCATTCGAGGGAAAAAGCAAACCGTTTTCCCGATACGGTCAAAGCGTCTTCTCACTGGGGTTCAACGCGTCAATTCCATTCGAGGGAAAAAGCAAACCGTTTTTTTATTCCATTTCAATATGGGGAGAATCCGAGCCGAGAATCGTCGGAGAGTCGCTTACTTTTTTAGATAAAACCGACATTTTTCATACAATAGGACAGCCTGAATGTCTTTCATCCGGCGATATAAAAGTTCAGTTCAATAATTTCGCAAAAGGGGGGCGCAAACCTGTCGTATCTGTGTCAAACAGTCGCTCGATTCTTTCTCAATATAAAGAATTTACATGGAAAAAAAATAAGAAATACGATCTCTGCGTAGCTATCGTCAACAGCATTATGAGCTACCTGCGTTCCGCTTTTGTTTTTGATCCCAATCCCAAACTGATGCGGGGCTATGAGAGAATCGGCAATACTGTGCTGTCAAGAGACGGGGCAAATCTTTCTGCCGTGCTGTATTCGCTGGATCAGGGAAAAGAAGAAGAAAAGCAGACGTTAAGACGTCTGTTTGATGGGATCAGACAATTGCCTGAAGAGCCTTGTGATGCGTTTATGTTTTTTAAAACGCCTCTCAATGATGTGATATTCGGATTGCAAACAGCAGACGGAAGGTTTCCAGACGCCCGGCTCCTGTCTGACGGAACGCTCCGCAGTCTGGCTGTGCTGACCGCGATTGAGACAGCCGCGCCGCGATCACGAGTCATCATTGAGGAATTTGATAACGGGCTGCATCCGAGCCGGGTTCATATTCTGACAGAAGCCATCGCATCCTGCTGCAAACGCAAAAACCTGAATGTGCTGGTTACAACGCATAATCCCGCGACGCTGAATGCCCTGCAAGAAGAACAGCTTGACGGCGTGGTATTGTGCGTATGGGATAAAGAGCAAAAGGCATTCAAATTTGTGAGACTCTCCGAGGTGCCGAGATATGACGAATTGCTTGAACAGGGGCGGCTGGGAGATTTGGTAACCCGTCGTGTGGTGGAGCAATATCTCGCTCCGAAATTTGAAGAAACACGCAAAGAAAAAGCACTGAACTGGCTTCGGAGTCTCTCATGACGCCGAGTATTTTTGTGATAGATACGAGCTATCTGCTTGAGTTATTCAGAGTTCCGGGACATTCAAAAGTTTCAGCAGTTGAAGAAGTCAAAAAACGATTTGAGTACGCGATAGAAACGGGCGGACGCTTTTATGTGCCGTTGCCCTGTATCTTTGAATTGGGGAATCACATAGCAAAAGTGAATGACGGCAACATTCGCCGGAAATTGGGGAAAGAATTATATGAGACTGTTCAATCCTGCGTGAATGAAAATATGCCCTGGAATATTACCCCTGCAACCGGAATCGAGCTGCTTCCGAAATTATGTGAAGCATTTTCAAATAAATATGTAATACAAGGCGTCGGACTGACAGATGCTTTCATTGTTCAGGAAGCGAATCGTCTCAAGAAAACATACAGTAAACACAAGGTTAAAGTACACATCTGGACCAAAGACCAAGCACTTAAAGCGCAAGAGCCTGATAAGGAAAATAATGCTTTTATCGGTCAGTCTGAAAATTTTTTATGAGACTTTTTTAATCCTAACATATTAAAATAATTTTATTAGTTCAAAATATTGAGGCGGAAACATGAATACTTCGCGACAGGCGGCAATTGCCGTTTTTTTGTGCTTCATCATCTTTGCCACACAGAGCCGGGCAGACAGTGCAAACCCGAACCGCATTACAGCCGAACAAGCTGCGGAGCAGAATGCAGACACCCCTGAAACGCAAAATTCGGCGGAACCTGAAAATTTAAATGCCGCGTTTCTGAAGGCTTGCAGGCAAGGCAGCGTGAAAGATGTAAAGCGGCTTCTGGATGAAGGCGCAGATGTCAACGCAAAAGACTCATCCGGTAAAACCGCACTTTTCCGAGTCTCCCATAACGGCGACTTTGAAATTACAAAACTGCTTCTGGAAAACGGCGCTGATCCGAACATAAAAGAGAAACTGTACGATCAAACCCCGCTGACAAGCGCAGCCCACAGATGTCATCCTGAAATCATCAAACTGCTTCTGAGACACGGCGCAGATATTCATGCAGGCGACAAATCAGGGAATAAGGCATTGCTGAACGCGTGTCAGTTCGGTTGTGCGGAGGTTGTAAAAGTCTTTCTGGAAAACGGTGCGGACGTCAACGGTCGTGAACAACGGTCCGAGGAAACGCCTTTGATGAAAGCTTCAGACGGGGGCAATCTTGAAATTATAAAACTGCTTGTGAGCAAAGGCGCTGATATTCATGCAAGAGATTACAGAGATAATACTGTTTTTACAAAAAAATTTCCTGACAACCTTGAAGCGGCGGAGTTTCTGATCAGTCTCGGTCTTGATGTCAATGCCAAAAACAAAGACGGCATCACAGCCTTGATGAATGAGTGCCGGAAAGGCAGTTTGAAAACAGTCAAATTCCTTCTGGAAAAAGGCGCGGACATCAATATCAAATATAATCCTGCCGTTCCGACGGTTACAAGAGAGGAATTATTGCAAAAGGTGATGATGGCTCCCAGTTCCGGCGATTTTGTCCGTGGAACGGCAAAACGCCCTATTGAGTCCCTTGTTAAAGAGATCATCATTACGCCCGGAATGACCGTCCTCATGGACGCGGCTCAGAGGGGACATAGAGAAATCGCGGAACTCCTCATAAAAAAAGGAGCAAATGTCAATGACAGGGACGGTGCGGGCAATACCGCGCTGATATTAGCTTCATTTTACGGCGATCTCAATCTTGTAAAACTGCTTATAGAAAATGGCGCGGATATCAATGCAAAGACTTATTCATCGGGCAAAACCGCTTTGATAAACGCATCTCTCAGAAATAATACCGATTTGATAAAATTACTGCTTGACCGAGATGCTGATGTTCACGTCGCACTCAGCGACAGCGGGAAAACACCTTTGATGATTGCGGCAGAATCCGGACATGCAGACGCGGTGAAACTTCTTTTGGATAAAGGCGCTGACATGAACGCCAGAAGCGCGGGGGAAGGTTTTACCTCGCTGATTTTGGCGGCGATGAACAATCATCCGGAAGTCATCAGGACGCTTTTGGAAAAGGGTGCAGATGTCATCAATATCGGCGACAAAAAAGGCGATAGCGCTTTGATTCATGCCGCGGCGCAGGGACATCTTGAAGCGATAAAACTGCTTGTGAACGCCGGCGCGGCGATGAATGCCGGAAATAAAAACGGCTCTACAGCGTTAATGGCAGGTTCCGAAAAAGATAACTCGCAAGCGGTGAAATTTCTTTTGGAAAACGGTGCAGACCCCAATATTCAGGATAACCATGGGGAAACTGCTTTGGGAATTGCATCGGGGCGCGGACATAAGGAATTGATAAAGCTTCTTCTCAGCAACAAGGCTGATGTGAATCTCGGAGGAAAAGAAGGAAGCACGCCGCTTATCAGCGCCGTAAGCGGAGGAAACAGAGAGACAGCAGAATTTCTTCTGAACGCGGGCGCTGACGCGGACGCGCCGAATAAGTCCGGTGAGACCGCATTGATGAAAATCAGAGCAAAATCCGTTCCGGAAACTTTAAAAACAGCCGAGCTTCTTTTAAAACACGGCGCCGATATCAACGCCAAAGATCATTCCGGCAAAACAGCTTTGATAATTGCCTGCGATTCAAAGCAGCCGGAATTTGCAGAGTTTCTGATAAACAACGGCGCGGATGTCAATGCTGAAGATCAATACGGCCGCACCGCGCTGCTGGAGGCTTCACAGGAAAACAGAATAGAACTCGTGAAACTTCTTTTGAAAAAAGGCGCAAATGTCAATGCAGGAATCAAAGACCGGGGGCTTACGATCCTGATGCTCGCGTCTCAGAAAGGAAACACAGAGCTAATCAAACTGCTTTTGGAAAACGGCGCAGATGTCAACGCATCAGCCAAAAATGATGGGACTGCCCTGATGATGGCTTCTCGGGAAGAGAATCCCGAAGTAGTGAAAATGCTTTTGGAAAAAGGGGCAGATGTGAATGCAAGAAGCAAAAACCACGGAGTTACTGCTCTGATGGAGGCTTGCAGGCAAAGAAATATAGAAACAGCAAAGCTGCTTTTAGAAAGCGGGGCAGATCCGAACATAGAGGATAAACAGGGTTATACGATACTGGGGTTGACGCGGGATGAGAACATAAGAAAACTCCTGAAACAACACGGGGCAAGAGGGGTTGTTCCGATTGCCGATGTGTGTCTTACTCCTTGTTGTCCCTGTATTCCTTTTTTATCTATTCCGCGTTAATTTTCCAATTATCACAGTTAATTTAATTCTAATACCGATTCGCTTTCAAAGATCGGTCTTTCAGATCGTAAAGCGATTTTTCAAATCGCTTAAACCGCTTGAAAAGCGGTTTTACGGAGAACACCGTTTTTGAAAGCGAATTGGTATTAATTATAAATAAAAAAATGAGGAAACATAAAATGTCTCCGTCATATAATCATTCATATCTCGCATACAGAATCGCCAAAGCAGCGGACCGGGACGGAAAATATAATATTCATATTGAAATGACGCTGGATATCGGGGGGACAGATTACGTCCCTGATATTGCTCTCTATAAAAAGCAGCCGATTGATTTTCTCCATGATAAAATTAAAGCAGAAGAGCCGCCGATATTAATTGTTGAAATTTTGTCCCCCACACAGGCAGTGAATGAAATCACGGACAAATTTGAAATTTATTTTCAGGCAGGCGTAAAGTCGTGCTGGTTAGTCATTCCGCCGACGAAGACGATTGTGGTTTTTAATGATATAAACCGCCCGGTTTCATATTCAGCAGGGCAGTTTACCGACCCGATGATATGCGTTGAGGTATCAGTCGGAGATATTTTTGTGTAATAGCAATTCGCTATTACAAACTAAGTTTCTCAAAGAAACTTAGTTTGGGCTTGGCGCGGCATTTTCCGCCGCCTCCCTGCAAAAAACGCTCTGTTTATTTTTGCACTCCGGAGCCGACGGGCGTGCTGAAAAAAAATCTGCGGGCATCCGCCTGACAGTATAATACCGAATCTCTATTGAAAGCATTCTCTCATTTTGTTTCCCGCAGAGATCACAGAGTTTTAAAAGACCGCAGAGATCACAGAGTTTTTTTTAAACTCTCTGTGTTCTCCGTGGGCTTTTCC
>DZCT01000633.1 GCA_022736535.1 Desulfatirhabdium butyrativorans
CATTGCTAAAATTTCATTTTAGCACTCCGGATCGTCCCTTAACTTAACGGCATTGAGGGATAAGCCCCCGTGCCATTAAGTTAAGAAATTATCCCCCCCTTTTTTAAAGGGGGGCAGGGGGGATTTCAGCCCGGGCCCCTTTAAAAAGGGGGGATTTCTGTCATTTCGAGCGTAGCGAGAAATCTTTCTTTCTTTCTTTGCGCTCTCTGCGTCCCAGGCTAAGAACAGATGCGAGAACCTTTTTTATTTCCGAAAAAGTCTGTTATTTGATCGCAACCAATTCTTTGCTGAGAAGCCGGATATGTCCCATCTCCTCTTTGATGATCGCGTCCATGCGGTTTTTTCCCAGTTTTTCCGGAACCGCATCTTTCATTCCCAGATAAAACACAATGGAGTCTTTTTCCGCTTCAATGGCTGCCTTCAGGATTTCCCTCAGAGATGAGGTGTCAACAGTCTTTTCAAAAAAAACACGCGTGTCGGCAAGCGCACGGAGATAAAGCGTTGATTCCCCCTGAGGATCAAAAAGCGTTGTCATTTTTTCTTTTGCCGAAAGCTCGGCTCTTAACGCTGCAAATGTTTTTTCGTGTTCGACTTCCATTTCGGCTAATTTGAGCAGCAGCTTTTTTCCTTCGGGTTCTGAAATTTTTGCTGCTGCGTCTTTGTAAAACTTTGCGCCGTTTCTTTCCAATTGTTCAGCCATTTCAAACACATCGTCTGCATTAAAATCGTAAGCCATTTTTTTTCCTTTCTGATAGAAGGGTTAGGGGTCAGAGGTGAGGGGTCAGAGGCAACACCCCTCACCCCGAACCTCGAACCCCTAACCCCTTTTCGTGTTTTTAATTTTCAAGAAATGTCTCTGTTATTTCCGGCAGCGGTACCGGAGATTTCAGGCGCAGGGGCAGACCGACTGCCTTTAACTCTCCCGGATCGTTTTTTGCGTCAGGAACAGCGGAACGAAACCCGAATTTTTCCCAAGCCAGTTTCCGAATATCCGGATCGCAAAGCGCAGTCAGCAGCATCTCGCCCTTTTTCGTAAGCGCCAGAAAAACATGCTCGCTCAACACGGTCGGTTCAGGCATCAGCACACGGACCTGATTCCGAATTTTTTCCTGATAGCTCGGATATGCCTGATAAAATTCAATTATCTGATTTTCACACACGGCAATCAGCGGAAAAGCCTCCTGTCCCTGTTTGATATACCGGTTGAAAAGCGTGTCTGCCGAATTTTCATGAGGTCCCGCCTGTTTCCGCAGGTTCCGAATTTCCGGCGCCAGTTTTTGAGCCGCGCTGCTGTCAATCGGACGGTTGCTGTTCAGGGCAAGGGATGTGAGTCCGAGCATGAGAAAGCCCGATATGCTTTTGTCGGGATCCGCCGACTGAATGACCACGCTGCCGCTGCCGCCCGGCGCTCTGAGCGATTCCCATGTCCGGCTTCCCTCATGCAGAAGCTTTTTCATATCCCTGACAATATAAAGCGTTTCTCTTTTTTCTGCAAGTCCTTTGCTGACAAGCACTTCCGCAATGTCCCGCCATGAACATAAGACAAGGGGCGTGACAAACACCGTATCGGTTTTGCAGCTCGCATTCGGATGCTGTTTCTGAAAGTCCGCCGCCGCAGTTGCCGTCGAAAGCCAGAGTCCGTCAATATCCTGAATTTTTCCTTTGGGAATGCGGATGCCGTCTGTCCGGTCGCCGTTAATGACCATGTTGTATTTTGTCCGCAGAATTTCCTGAAATTCAGGGTCTTTGAGCAGTGCTTTTTTCTCATTCCCGTAAAGAATGCGAATGCTTTCGATTTGTTTCCGAATCGGCGCATTCCTGCCGACGCCGGTTTTTTCCTGTGTGCTGTACCACAGCAGCACGCCGGCATTTGCAGCCAGCAGCACTGCCAGCAGCACGAGAAGCTTCCACTGTTGCAGCACGGACACCAGAATCATCAGAACGATACAGATTAATAATACGATAAAACTCATAAGTGTTGCTCCCGTGACTACAGCTCCGCCTGTTTCGACCGCCTGGAACTTGCAACCTGAACCCTGCAAACCGCGGGGACAATCTGTTTTCTTCCCGGGGTCCGCCCTCAATGCCATTAAGTTAAGCCTTCCGGAGTGCGTCATCTTATAAAAGCGGAGCGGAGCGACCGAATTTTATAA
>DZCT01000634.1 GCA_022736535.1 Desulfatirhabdium butyrativorans
GGGTCAGCGACAATAAAGGAACATACTGCGAATTTACCTACAATGATGACAATCAGGTCATCGGCATAAAGCGTTCCAATGCTGTCGGCGGAATTTATGATTATGATGCAGGCGGTCAGTTGACGCGTATCCGGGAAGGCAGTTTCATTGATCTGAAGTATTCCTACGATGCCGCAGGGCAGATCGTTTCGGCAGACATGACCGCGCCGCTGACGCCGGACACGGTTCTGACTGCTGGAAAAACTTCTCTGACCTGCGATGCGGCATCGCAGATCAGCGCGGCAGGCTATTCACATGATGTCAGGGGACGCATGACCGCTTCGCCGGATACGGCATTTGCATGGGACAGCGCGTCCCGGCTCACAAAAATCGGGCAGACGGCATTGGAATATGACGGACTCGGCAATCTTATCCGCCGCACAGACGGTTCTGATACGATCAGGTATCACTATTCCTATGCCCTCGGACTGAATCCGATTGTCAGCGAGGCAGACGGCAGCGATACGGCAAAGCGTTACTATGTCTGGACGCCGGGCGGGCAACTGCTCTGGTGTTATGACGTATCCGCCGGATACCGCCTGTATTTTTATCATTTTGACCAGATCGGTTCCGCGTTGGCGCTCACGGACGCAGGCGGCGCGGTAACCGACAAATACGCCTACGAACCTTTCGGAAAACTGCTGAAACATGAGGGAAACAGTGTTCAGCCCTTCACATTTCTGGGAAAATGGGGCGTGCGGCAGGAAAACGCAGGGCTGTACCATGCACGGGCAAGGTATTATGATGCCTTTCTCGGACGGTTCATCACCCGGGAACCGCTGTGGCCCGACATCGGCAATCCTAAGCAGATTAACCCGTATCAGTATGCGCTGAATAATCCGATCAGCATAGCGGATATTGCGGGCAATAAGCCTGTCAGACGAGATAAGGAAATCAGTGCATTACAAGAGAAAATGGATAGCTATAAAAAGCTGTCGCACTATAACGAAATCGAACATGTTCTGGAACAGACAATACAGGAACGAGACGAGTTAATGCGACAGGAGTATTCTTATTTTTCTATCGTAGGAAGCGGAAAAATCATCTCTGATCCGATATTCGCGCCGTGGAATGTTGCTGAAAGTCCGTTGAAAGCTCTTTTGGAAGAAGCGGCGGAAGAGGTCGGAAAAAGTTTTCTGGGCTTTCAGACAGAACAGGATAAGATAGACTCTTTTCGGCTGGCGCTGGATATGCAACATGAACGATTAATGCAGAATGAGCTTGATTTATTAGGAAAAGCTTATACAGAAGTCATCAATCGTTTATGGAAGTCTGCTTTGGACAGAGCCAAAACAGCATGGGATAAGCACTTGGGTTCAAAACAGTCACTCGGAAAATTGAAAGATGGTCTTCTGATACAGACAACAGGCGGAACATTTTTCTTTGAAGGTTTGGATAAGAGCAATATTGCATATATGAACACTGGTTTCAAAGGACAAACGCTGCCTTCAATAAATCTGTTTTTTAAAGAAGACGGGGCTGATATTTACAGAGGAATGCGGAATATCACTTCGATTATCGAAATGAAGGGCGGAAAAGCGGATTGGATAAGATGAGAAAGGGGCAATCAATGAAAATTTTTATGAAAATACAAATTGTTGCGGCTATGGCTGCATTGGCAATCTGTCTGTGCGTCTGCACACCTGCCGATGCGGTTGTCATCACCTACACCTACGACGACGCGGGCCGGCTCATAAAAGCCGACTGCGGCAATGACAGAACCCTCCGATATGTTTATGACAATAACGGCAGCCTGATTGAGAAGACGGTCACTGCGGGGGCTGCGCCGGGAGATGTGGACGCCGACAGTCACATCACCCTTGCCGATGCGCTGTACGCGCTCCGGGTCCAGTCCGGGGAGAATGTAAGCGTCAGTCTGCCGGCGGACGTAAACAATGACCGGAAAATCGGCCTCCCCGAAGCCGAGTATGTGCTGCAAAAACTGGCGGACCTGCGGTAGTAAAAATTTTCCCTTTTCTTAAAGCCGGGGCTGTCAGGTTCTCCCCGCGGAACCCCGAAACCCTCTCCCCTTCAGGGTGAGGACAGGGTGAGGGGCGGATTATCCGGAGTGCTGAAATGAAATTTTAGCAATGCAATGTGCAAGGTGCT
>DZCT01000177.1 GCA_022736535.1 Desulfatirhabdium butyrativorans
GGCGGAGCCCGCGGGCGCGGGTTCAACGCCGACATATTCAAGCACCGTCATATCGCCGGTACGGGTTCCCGCGATTCTGACACCCCGCTGTGCGTCTTCGTCATAGACAATTTCCAGATCCCGCCAGAACGGCGCTATCAGATTGTTGGGCGCCGCTGCATCGGGAATGCCGGTGTTCAGTCCCGGGTTTGCGCCGACGGCCCCGGCGATAAAAGCAAATCCGTCATCGCAGAACTGATATTCGCTGCTTTCATAATCTTTTCCGAAAAAATTGATCAGACGGCCGCTCGTGTAATAATCATTGAAACGGAAACTGACCCGGTTTCCTTTGATGTCAGATTTTAAAGGAATATCATAATCCGCGAGACTGACATATCCGCCGAAAGGCGTGTCGCACAGGGAATTTTCCCTGTTTGTGCTCATCACATAACGGAATGCGCCGTCGGTCTGCACTGACCAGACCAACTGATTTCCGTTGATCTGCGTGGGGGCAACCGTGGCGGAACCCGGCACATAAGACAGTCCGTCCGGAAGCGTATCGGTCAGCGTGTAGGTCAGAGCGGATGCTGCCTGAACCGTGTCCGGCTGAATCCTCAGCGTAAAGGCGACGGTATCCCCGGGACTGACAATGCCTGATTTTCCGATATTGGCGTAAATGCTGACATCATCGGCAATGCGGGTGAGCGTCAGGGGCAGCGTGCCGATATTTCCCGGATGCTGGGCATCTGTGCCGATTTCGATCCAGCCGCTTCTGACATCTCCGGATTTCATCTCCGGAATATGCCATGAAACTGTCAGATCAAACGGCATGTTGAAATTAGTGACCGAGGGACCGCTGACCGTGAAACCGCTTTCGCCGCTTTTGTCAAAAACAGTTGTCCTGAGATCAAAACTGTCCTGTTTTGCGTCCGAGCCTTTCCAGTTCTGAACCAAAATCCAGTAAGCTCCGCTTTCCAATGTGCTGCCGGAGAGCGGAAAGGTGCAGGATTCTGCCGGCGTGCTGTTCGCGCTCCGGCAGAGTTGTTCCGCAGGATCGGGAAGACCGTTGCCGTTGGTATCCATGCCGACATAAAGGTCCAAATCCTGAGCTGTTGCGTTCAGGGTCTGAACCGTAAATTTCTTCACACTTTCCGGAACATTCAGCAGACGCACAAACACGCCGTCATTAAAATCGTCATACACATTGTCATTGTTTGAATCCTGCGCCAAAGAGACCTGCACGGTTTCAGGAATACCGAGATAAAGGCTGAAATCAGGATGCGCCGCGCTGACCGCTTTGATCCCTTTGATTGTATATGTCCCCTGATTCCGCCGTGTTTTGATGTCAATCGCCTCCGCAGGCATTCTCCCTTTGAGGGGCAGAACCGCGACGGGGAAGCGGCTTCGCAGGTCAGAGGTTCGGGGTTCGGGGTCAGAGGCTGTCCCCGTACCTCTGACCTCTGACCCCTGACCTGCGAAGCCGATTTCGGAAAATGCCCATTCTCCGGCAGGCAGATCGCTGACCCGGGCGGTAATGCGGATTTCCTGTGTCTGCCCGGGCTGAAGCGTAAACGTCGAGGGTTCGACGGTGAGAGGTACGAGGTTCGAGGTGAGGGGTTCGAGGGCAGCCCCCGTACCCCGTACCCCGTACCCCGTACCCGCTGTCCAGTTGACTGCCGTATCGGCCGTACTCTGCAAGGTCCGGGTCCAGGTGCATTCGCCCATGCAGTCGTCATTCACAAGAGAAGGCAGGTTCAGCGCGGAGGGATCGCCGCCTTCTGCCGGATTTGCCGCCGTGAAATTCTCTCCGCTTTCGTCCAGCACAAAGCCCGCACGGACCGCCGCACTCACATCAACCCTGCCCGCGCCCGTGTCAAAAGGCGTTGCCGCGATGTCTCCGTCTTCGCCCTTTGCTTTTATATTCTCACTGACCGCAGTGAGCATCATCGCAGACTGAATCTGCCCCGGGGTCCACTCCGGACGCAGTGCTTTTATCAATGCCGCAAGCCCTGCAATATGCGGCGCGGCCATGGATGTTCCCTGACGGGTCTGAAACAGTTCTCCCTGATGTCCCAATCTTTGCACGGCGCCGTTGACATATTCAATAAATTCCGGCGACGCGCCTGCCAGAATCTGAACCCCGGGCGCGCTGATGTCCGGTTTGAGGACATTGATCCGTTTATTCTCGGCAGCATCCATATCGGGCCCCCGTGAACTGAAACCCGCAACCGCATCAGCCGGAATCCGTGAATCCGGCGCAAATACATTCTGTCCTTCGGTAAAACTCACGGAAACTTTGCCGGAATGCTGCCTGAGATATTCCCGGACAGCAAGCCCGGATTCCCTTAAAACAAAAAGTGCGGGAATGGGATGCGGGTTCAGAAAATAGTCATACCTTCCCTTGTAATTGTATAAAATAATTGCCCCCGCGCCTCCGTCCTGAACAAAATCGCCTTTAGCGCCGCCTTTGCACAGCACAGCGTCTGTGGAACGGAAGGTGCCGGTGGGAAAAGGATTGCTGCACGCGCCGGAGGCGTCGCCTTTGGTATCGGCAATGCCTTCCGCGTTTACCAGATTGAATTTGCGGATGCCTTTGGTCTGTGTGACGCCGTAAATGACGCTCGGAGGCGTCTCGGGTCCCTCAAGCGTCATTTCGCTGAGATACAGACGATTGGAGTATGTTGCCGCAGCAGTGGTCACCCAGGGCGCATTTCCGGGAATGCAGACCGTGCCGGATTCGGGACCTTCGTTTCCGGCAATGGCAGATACAAAAACACCGGATTCGCGGGCTGCCAGAAAGGCAAGGCTTTCATCATCTGTCCAGGGATCGGTCGCGGTATCTCTGCCAACCGAGTAATTGATGACATCCACGCCGTCGGCAACGGCTTTGTCAATTGCCGCAATCGAGTCGGAAGTCATCACTCCCCGGGGTCCTGCAACTTTGTACGCGGCAATGTGCGCCCGGGGCGCCATGCCGGAAATTTTACCCCGGTCAATGCCGTACATTTCAGCCGGGACATTTTCATTTCCGCCGGCAGTGGATGCCGTATGGGTCCCGTGTCCGTTGTCGTCCCGCCCGGAGTGAAACAGTCCGTCATAAGTTCCTGCCCAACTGATATATCCGCTCAGATAAAACTGAATGCCGATGAGTTTGTTGCCGGTTTTGTAGCCCTGCGAACTGTCCGCGGGAAGCCTGCATTTTCCGCCCCATTTTGCCGGCGGAGCAGGATAAGTCCCGTCATCGGCAAAAGAAGGATGTTCGGGCCATATTCCCGTGTCTATGACGCCGATGATAATGCCCTCTCCTTTAGTTTCGCCCAGACCGCCGGTCCCGGCACCGTTCCACAATGCCGGGGCATTGACAAGTTCCGCGGAAGCGTCTGTCATCAGGCGATGCGGTTCATCCCGGTGAACCGAGACCACGCCCGGCATTTTTGCAATTTCAGCCGCTTCGCCGGGGGTGAGGGAAACCGCCATGCCGTTGTACGCGACATCGTACTGATACACCGGCGTGAGAGAACGTCCGAGCAGATTTTCCGCCGAAGCTTTCACTTCATCCTGACGCTCGGAAAGTTTTTTGCGATAAGCTTTGCTTACATCTGTCCGCACATCAAGACGCTTTGAAGAGGACCGCGCCTGCTGCACCGCAAGGGGCGGTTCCGCAAGCCGGATCAGATACAGTCCGGGTTCGGAGGCTTCTTCTGAGACTGCGGAAACCAAATCCGAATCTCCGGCATATCCGGTCACAGATAACGTCACAGATAACGTCACAGATAACGTCACAGATAACAACAGCATCAAAAACACAGCCGAAAGCGTCCGGCTCACATCAAACTCTGATGTTCTTTTCATTTCAATGATTTCTCCTACAAATATTTCGCATCTGCGATGCTCATCCTGCTACAAATATTTCGCATCTGCGATGCTCATCCTGAAGATTCCTCGCTGCACTCGGAATGACAGGGGTATTTCTCAATTCTCATTTTCCTCATTTTCCTCATCCAGCCTCCTGACGCCTTCCATCAGAAGCCACATAAAATCGCCGATTTCATCTGCCTCCATATCTTCTTCGGAAAGCCCCGGCGTGAACCGGAACCGTCCTTCTTTTTCTTTCAGAATCTCATAAAAAGCCTCCTCGCTCTCTTCATTGTTGTATTTGGCGCTGATAAGCCGTCCGTCCCTGAAAACCAGATCTGCCGAGCCTTTGGACAGTTGCAGGGTCAGCACGCCGGTTTTCTGATTGGTATTAAGCGTTTGAAGCAATTCCGACGGGGGCATGTCCGAGAGCTTTCCCACCATTGCCGAACCGAATTCTTCAGACCTGACCACATTGGTTCGGGCAAGCCTTCGGGCAAGGAGCCGGGCAAAATACATCTGAAGCGAGGGAAATTTCTTTAAAACGCTTCTGAAATCTTTGCCGTTGATAAATAAAAGCGTTGCAGGGTCCACCACTTTGATCGAGGCGCCCACCGGATCGCCGGAAAGAAGACTCATTTCGCCGAAAACTTCGCCTTTTCCCAGAAAAGCAATGCTGATATTGTCATCCCCGACAACCTCAACCCTGCCGAAAATCAGAATAAAGAGATTGGTGCCGGGTTCTCCTTTCCGCAGGATAAATTCGTCTTTTTCAAATTTTTTAAGATTCAGACACGCGACCAGTTCTCTGATTTCGCTTTCGCTGAGGGTCTGGAAAAATGAGAAATTACTCAGCAGACTCGCAATGGTGTCAATATCGTTGCTGTCTTTGACGCCGGTCCCCGGTTCGGCGATTTCAGGCGATTTATATTTATATGTCAGGCGAATCAGTCCGGTACAGCCCCTGCAGTAAAAATTATCCGCGCTGTCAGCGCCTGACGCTGCATCCGGGGGGATTTCAGGACTGCCCCCGGCTGAAAACAGATTCCGGTTTATATCTTCGGTCAGTTTCAGACATACGGCTTTGTTTTGGGGTAAAAGCAGAATGCAGCCTGACAACTCAAATTCATCTCCCAAATCATAAAGCGGACAATTGTTGTCTTCGATGATTTTAAAAAAGATTTCAGTTAAGCCCATTTTCCATCCTCATTTTTTCCGGGGTTCGGGGCTTCCGCCTCTGACCTCTGACCTCGAACCTCGAACCTCGATCCATATTTTCGTCTTTTAATACATTTGAACGGTATTTTCAATCTTTAAATTTAAGACGGGTTTGTTTCCCGCAGAGTTGTTTCCCGCAGAGGACACAGAGTTTTTTTTTAAATTTTCCCGCAGTCAGGGTTCGGTTTGCCCCTGCGAATCGTTTTCTTGCACACAATCCTTGCAGATTGCGTCTGAGGACAGTATAATCAGAGAAAAAAAGATGCTTGGGGCTCCGCCAAACTAAGTTTCTTTAAGAAACTCAGTTTGATTCATCCGTATTCCGGTTTCAGATATCTGTCTGTGTCCGTCTGTGTGCGTCTGCGGCAAAAAAAGCAAAATCGGATCAGTATATTATCGTATAAAACAAATAAGGATTTGAAAAAAATGAACAGAACACTTATCGGCGCCTTGCTGCTCCTGACGCTGGCGGTGGTCGGCGCAGTCGCTGTCAAGCTGATGCTTCCGCTGTTTGAGGAAAGTCAGCAGAAAGCCACCAGCGACGCGGTGAAAACAAAAGGCAAAATGACTGTGGCAATGGACAACTGGATCGGCTATTTTATTCTGAGATCGCCTGAAATGAAGAATCAGATGCGCCGAGCCGGTTATATTCTCGAATGCGAAGACGACAAAGCCGACTATGCCCGGCGCATGGAACGCCTGAATAAGGGCGAAATCGCTTTTGCGGCCGTTACAGTGGATTCTTTTATTCTGAATGCCGCAAAGTACAACTACCCCGGCGCGGTTATCATGGTGATTGACGAGTCAAAAGGCGGAGATGCGATTCTGGCTCGGAAAGACAGAGCGGCAAGTCTTGACGCGCTCAAAGGCAAGTTCGGCATCAAAGTCGCGTTCACGCCGAACAGTCCGAGTCATCATCTGGCAAAGGCTGCGGCAGATCACTTCAGCGCGCCGGAACTGCTGCCTTCGGGAAATCTCCGCATCGAAACCGACGGCTCCGAGCAGGCAAGGGACAAACTGCTTGCCGGAAAGGCGGATGTCGCTGTCTGCTGGGAGCCGGATGTCTCGCGGGCAATCGCGGACCCGCATATCGTCAAGATTCTCGGCACCGAGGACACGGAACGCCTGATTGTTGACATTCTCGTGGCAAACAGAAAATTCATTCAGAAAAATCCTGATACGGTCAGACTGCTTTTGGACAATTATTTCAGGGTATTGAAAAAATATCGGGATGAGCCGGACATGCTTTCGGCTGATGTGAAAAAAGAAACAGGTCTTTCCGAAGACGCGGTCAGATCCATGCTCAAAGGCGTGGAATGGGCGAATTTCAGCGACAACTGCGAGAAATGGTTCGGCATTTCCGCTCCGGGAATTTACGCCGCCGAAAATCTGCCGGAAACGATTGAAGCGACAGTAAAAATTCTCATAAACGCCGGCGATTTTCCGGAAAATCCCATTCCTGAGAAAGACGCTTACCGGCTCATCAACAGTTCTTTTCTTGAGGCACTGTTTGCCCAAGGCGCGTCCGGCTTTACGGTTTCAAAGCCCGGTGCGGCGGGCCCGCTCAGTTCGATTGAGACAAAATTTTCTTCCTTGGATGAGGCGGCATGGAATGCGCTCAAGGAAGTGGGAACGCTGAAGGCGGAGCCGATTGTGTTTCAGCACGGAACCGCAGAACTTGATCTTTTGGCAAAACAGGTGGTGGATCACGCGGCGGAGCGGGTGAAGCATTACCCGAATTTCAGGATACTTGTCAAAGGACATACCGACCCCCGGGGAGATGAGACTGAAAATCTGCGGCTCTCAGAAGAACGCGCCGAAGCTGTTGCCAGATATTTGAAAGTCACTTACAATATCTCCGAAAACAGAATCCGGGCCAGGGGTTTCGGCGGAACAAAGCCCCTGCCTCAGAAATCCGATGAATCCAGAAGAGCATGGATCTACCGCCTGCCGAGGGTGGAAATCGTGCTGGTGAGGGAAGCGTATTAGAATTGAGAATTGAGAATTGAGAATTGAGAATTGAGAATTGAGAATTGAGCTTATCCGGAGTGCTGAAATGAAATTTCAGCAAATCGCCTTATTGCCTGCTTTTGCAATTTTTTGCAGGCGCCGTAAAAAAAATGAATTGACAGTCTTTTCATTTTTAGATACATAATAGCTACAATATAATTTAACACCATGATAAATTATGAATTGCGCGGCTGCTCTCGTTCCCACGCGCCGCGTCAAATGTCATTAATGTAGGTTGGGGTGAGCCTGCGAACCCCAACGCTTGCCGGATGATGAGCGAACCCAAACGCTTGCCGGATGATGAGCGAACCCAAACGCTTGCCGGATGATGTTGGGGTTCGCAAGCTCACCCCAACCTACGAAATTGTATGGAATTGTACGAAATTGTATGAAATTGTACGAAATTGTACGGAATTGTCAGCTTGACGGCATTGACGCAGAACGTGGGAACGAGATCAGATGCGTAATTCATATAAGAAAAGGCGGCATCATTTTTTATTTTTATGTCTGAATGACATTCAGAATATTTGATTTTATCAACTTATTTTTTATAACTCATAAACATAAACAGCGTTAAATCGGAGGTTCATAATGAAGTTGAAGCAAATTACTGTATCTATTGAAAATTCACCCGGAAGACTCTACGAGGTCACGCAGGCGCTCGGCGAAGCAGGCATCAACCTGAGAGCATTGAATCTGGTTGACACCGGATTATTCGGACAACTGCGGCTGCTGGTGTCGGATGTCACGGCTGCCCGGCGGATTATGATGGAAAAACAAATGCCTGCCCGCATAGATGATGTGGTGGCGGCTGAAATCGAAGACAAACCCGGCAGTCTGGCAAAAGTGCTGAAACCCCTCACCGAAGCCAAAATCAACGTGATTTATACCTATGCGTTTGTGGGCGCATCCGCAGGCAACGCGGTGATGATTTTCCGCTTTGATGACAATGAGAAAGCTGTTGAAATCCTGCTGAAAAACGGCGTCAAAATTTTGGACTCCGAAGCTTTCGGAATGCTGGATTCCTGAAAATAAACTGCAACTTTCCGTAAGGTGGGCATGTCATCTTATTAAAAGATGCCCACCCTACATAAGGATATGTGAATTATGACACAATCATCTAATTTTAATCCAAAATCATTTGCGGTCATCGGCGCGGGACCCGTGGGATGTATTGTCGCCGCGTTTCTCGCAAAAGGCGGATACGATGTGACGCTTTGCGATGTGGTGCCTGATCTGGTCAATGCCGCAGCCAATCCCGGCATCACCATAGAAGGCGCGGAAAATATTGTCAATCAGCCGGTCACAAGAGTATTGACACGGGTGGATGATTTGGCGAAATATCGCCCCGATGTTATTTTTGTCACGGTCAAAGCAACCGCGACGCCGCTGATTGCCTCCGCTATCGAAAGTTTTTACAAAGAAGGCATGTATGTCATCAGTTGGCAGAACGGCATTGATACGGAACTGGCGATTGCTTCTGTTCTGGGAAAAAAGCCGGTGATGCGGGCAGTCGTGAATTACGGCTGCGGGCTTGCCGGTCCCGCACATGTGCGTATGCCCTTTCATCATCCGCCGCATTATATTCAGGCGATTGATCCCGCATCAGAACCGGCGGCGGTCGCCATTGCGGAAGTCCTCACCAAATGCGGACTCGGAACCGAAAACACGGATAAAATTGTCTCAATGGTCTGGCGCAAGGGCATTCTGAACGCGTGCATGAATCCGGTCTGTGCGATTACAGGCTTCACCATGGCGCAGACCATGAAAGACCCCATCAGTTTTCAGATCGTTGACTCGCTGATCAAAGAATGCGTGAAAATCGCCAGAGCCAATGAAATCAGTCTGGGATGGGATTTTTACCCCTACTCGGTTGAATACATGAGTCATGCAGGGGATCACAAGCCTTCGATGTTAATGGACATTGAGATGAAACGTCGAACTGAGGTGGATTATATCAACGGGAAATTCATCGAATACGGCAAACAGGCAGGCGTGGAAACCCCGTACAATATCACCATCCGGAATCTTGTGAAGGCTTTGGAATCGAAGTTTTAGTAGGGGCAACCCCCTGTGGTTGCCCTTCGGGAAAGGGTAAGCACGGGGGCTTACCCCCAATGCCGTTAAGTTAAGAGAAAAATGAAAAAAATGTTGTAGGTTGGGGTGAGCTTGCGAACCCCAACAATGCTGCGAACCCCGGCACCTGCCGGATGATGTCGGGGTTCGCAGGCTCACCCCGACCTACGAAATTCTTAACTTAACGGCACGGGGGCTTACCCCTACATTTTTTGAATCCGGGAAGGTACAGGAATGGCAAACCCGATTTATGTAGGCATTGATATAGGCGCATCCAGAACCAAAGTCGCGGTTCTCGATGCAGATAAAAAACTGCTCGGACATGCAGTGGAAAAATCCGGCACCGATTTCTCTGCGACGGCAAAATCCTGTCTTGACATCTCATTGAAAATGGCAGATGCCTCGCAGAAAGATATTGTTAAGGCTGTGTCCACCGGATACGGCAGAAAAAATGTCGCTTTTGTCACTGAGGAAAACAAGACCGAAATCAGTTGTCACGGAAGGGGATGTTATCATTATTTCCCCATTGAAATCACCATCATTGACATCGGCGGACAGGATAATAAAATCATCAAATTGGATGAAAAAGGTCAGCGGATCAATTTCAAGATGAACCGGAAATGCGCCGCCGGCACCGGGGCATTTCTGGAAGAAATGTCCGCACGCCTGGACATTCCCCTTGAAAACATGGACGCGCTGGCAAGACAGTCCCGCAACATGGTCAAACTGGGAAGTTTCTGCACGGTCTTTTCCGGTACAGAAGTATTGGAAAATATCCGGAACGGAAAATCAGTACCGGACATTGTGAAAGGACTTTTTTTCTCGATCATCAAGCGGATCAT
>DZCT01000178.1 GCA_022736535.1 Desulfatirhabdium butyrativorans
CAGAACCCTGATAGAAGTCGGATCTCAAGGCGTCAGCGGCGTCGCTGTCATTTTGGCAAAAGGAGCCGCTATCAGCGGCGTTGTTTTGGATGATAAAGGCAATCCGGTACCTCATGCCTGGGTGAAAGCCCACTCTGACATCACCGGATCAGGAAACGGTGTTTCAGCAGATGAAAAAGGGAATTTTAAAATCCCCGTGGCTCCGGGAAGAGGCTATAAAATCGCTGTTTCCCCCGAGGCCATTGTCGGGCTTGCAGGCGGAATATTCAAAGACCCCGACGGCGTGGCGCCGTGGGAAGGCGGCGTTGACAGCGACTGGGAAGCCGGAACACCCTTAGATGTCGGCGATACAGGACTTGCCGGTATCAAAATAAGACTGAAAGCCGGTATCAGAATATTCGGCAAGGTCGTTATGCCGGATGTCAGTCTTGCCAAAGCGCTCTGGGTGGAGGCGCATTCGGAAATGGGCGGCGGCAACGGTTCGCCTGTAGCTGAAGACGGTTCTTTCTCCATCTCGGTTGCGGCAGGCAAAGGCTATGTTGTCAGCCTGTGGCCCCCGCCGGAAACCGGATTTGTCGGCGGTTTCTGGAGAGGAAAAATCAATGCGGACGGCACAATAGGACCCGACGGCGTTCTGATACAGAATCGGGAAGAAGCCACTTTTATAGATATTCTCGACAAAGACAGACAGGTAAACATTTCACTTGTCAAAGGCAACACGATCAGCGGCCGTGTCACAGACGAGGGCGGCAACGGTGTTCCCGGATTGAAAGTTGCGGTTTACTCTCAAAAAACAGAGATGCTACGATTCGCGGCAGGCACAGACGATCAGGGCTATTATGAAATTCCTGTTTCTCCCGCGCCGGATTACATCGCGGTGGTGTACGGCGACGGACGGTATCAGACACAGTTCTACAAAGGGGCGCTGACGCCTGAAACAGCAACGCCGATAGACGCGTCGCAGGCTTCTGTCGGTGAGATAGACTTTGTGTTCAAAACCGGCGACTGCATGGCAGGAACTGTCACAGGCCTGAACATCGGCGAATATGCGTTTATCGGCGCATGGAGCGACACGCTCACTGCCGGCAACGGCATTGACATGAAAGGAACCGGCGAACCTGCCGAGTTCAAAATCTGCGGACTTGTCCCCGGCGATGATTACCGCATTGAAGTTCGGGCGGGAAATTATCAGAGCGGCTTTTTACAGGCAGACGGAAGCCTCGGAACCATTGAACAGGCTGCCCGCTACCTCTCCGACAAAAGAGACCTGAAAATAACCCTTGCCGCGGGCAGATGTATTTCCGGTGCGGTATCCGGCGTGGCTGAGGGCGACAGACTCTGGTTAAACGCGGTGAGCGAGTCGGCAGGCAGTTGGAATGAAATCGAAGTCCTTGCAAAAGCAGCGCAGGTTGAATTTAAACTCTGCGGTCTTGCCCCTGCAAAAGATTTCAGGCTCGGCATCCATTCGGAACATTATCAGAAAGGTTTTTACGGCGGTCCCGGCACCGAGCCGGTTCCCTGGGATATGGCGGCGCTCATTGATACCACTGCCGGCGATGTCACCGGCATCAGCATTAAAATGAGCAAGGGACGCAAAATCAGCGGAACCGTAACCGGACTTTCTGCAAACGAACACGCATGGATACAGGCTTTCAGTGAAAACACCGGGTCCTGCGGCGGAACCGACGTGATGGGAACCGGAACCGGCGAGGCTGTTCCCTATGAAATCGCCGGACTCGGCACTGCCGGAGATTTCCGTGTGTCGGTCCATTCAAAGCTTTACATGGGCGGTTTCTACACCGGCGGAGCGATTGTTCAGGATCCGGAACAGGCTTTGCTTGTCAGCACCAAAGAGGGAGACGCTTCCGGCATAGACTTCGCCCTTTCTCAGGGAAAGAGCATTTCCGGTACGGTTTCCGGGCTTGCCGAAGGCGAGCGGGCATGGATTGAGGCTTCAAGTCCCACCGGCGGCTGGGGCGGAATCGAAGTCGTCGGAACTGCGGATGCCGCTGCGTCTGTTGCTTATGAGATTGTCGGTCTCGGCGAGGCGGCGGATTTTACGGTCTGTTTCCGTCCCATGCGCTATGTCCATGAGTGCAAGGAAGGCATTGCAGCAGGGGCAAGCGATGTGAATTTCACGGTTTCCGAGGGCAGCAGCATTTCCGGCAAAATCACGGGCGCGCCTGCGCTCAGTCACCTGTGGGTGGATGCTTGGAGCAAGAACGGCAGAGGCGGAAACGGCATCGGCGTTCAGACTGACGAAGCCGGTTCGGCAAGCTATGAAATCAGCGGTCTTCCGCCTGCAAACGATTACATTGTCAGCGTCCACACAAAGGAAAAGCATCTTTTCTACAAGAATACGGCTTTGTGGGAAGAAGCAGAACCCGTGGATATTTCCGCAGGCTCCAAAACCGGAATTGATTTTCTTTTCGCCGCAGAGAAGTTCTATGTTCTTTCGGGTACGATTGCCGGACTTCCGGATGATAACCGTTTTGTCGGCATAGATGCCTGGGATGAAACCACCGGCGCTTACGGGGCAACGAGAAGACACGGCAACGGCGAATTTTCTCTGGAACTTCCCGAAGGAAATTATTTTGTGGCATTCCGAGCCGCAGGTTATTCGGACATGCTTTACTCGACTTCGGGGCTGACCATTGACTGGGATGCGGCAAGCAAAGTGGCGATGACCGCAGACAAGGCTTTGGGCGAGCTGAAGTTCACCGGCGATGATCTCGGATTTACGATTTCCGGAACGGTGACGTCAAACAGCAAGGCGCAAGCTGGCGTTGCCGTGGAGTTCTCAAATCCTGACGGTTTGGTATTCACCACCGTGACAAACAGAAGCGGTTTTTACAAACTCAAAGGCATTCCGGCTGCTACTTATTCCGTAAAAGCAGCAAACCGTTTCGGCTCATTCGAGGGTGAAGTTGAGGTCACCGAGGATAAAAGCTTTGACATTGCGCTCGTGGTCACAGGCACCGGAGGGCTGAAAGGCAGGCTTACTTTCGGCGGCGTTGCCCCGGCTGTGGGCGGCGTGTCGGTGAAATTAGTCTCTGCCGGAAAACTTATCATGGCGGAAACAGACGCTGAGGGCAACTACGAGTTCAGCGGTCTCAAAGCCGGGGAATATAAGGTGAACGCCGTCGGATTGAATGCGGACGGCACTGTAATCGGTATTGTTCCGGGAAAAACTGTTACGGTTACAGCCGGTGCAACGGCTACACAGAATCTTGAAGGTTAATACCAATTCGCTTTCAAAATTGCCGTAGAGACGCACGGCCGTGCGTCTCTACGGCCGGCTGTTCATAATATTTGACAGCGAATCGGTATAATGTCGTAGGGGCAGGCCGACGGTCTGCCCCTGCATCTTTTTCTCAATCAAACAGGGCGGGCATTTCATGCCCGCTCTGCCTTCCTGTTGAAAGGAGACCTTGACTGATGGACATAAAAAAAATCGGCATGATAAGCGCTGTTGTTCTGGCATTTCTTGTTGCGATGACGGCATCGGCAATGGCTGCCGCTCCCACTGCTCCGACAAATGTGAGCAGCACACACACAGCCGGCGTATCTTCCACCAACACCACTATCAATATGAATTGGACAGCTTCCACGGATGCCGACGGCGATCTGGAAGGCTATATTGTTCAATTGGATAATACTCAGAATACTGTTTTCGCTTCAGGACCTGTTCTTTCCTCGACAAGCATCAAGTATGAATCGCTGGCGGACGGGAGCTGGTATTTTCATATCAGGGCAAAAGACAAGGACTACAATTTAAGCAACATCGTGACAGCCGGTCCCTTTATCATCAACACTCAGCTGAGTATCTCCGAGATCAGTCCGAGCAGCGGGGCAACCGGCACCGCTGTCACAATAACCGGTACAGGATTTGCAAATGATGCCAGCGTTAAAATGGGAACTGCCGATATGACAAGCGTGAATCCTGTCAGCGATAAGGAAATAACGGCAAATGTTCCTTCTTCCCTCAGTGTCGGAGCCTATACCGTTACGGTAACATCGGGTGGCAAATACGCCACGAAAAGCAACGCCTTTACTGTTACCAGTTCGTCTGGCAACAATGCGCCGCAAGTCAGCGCAGGCAAAGACAAACAAACTGATGTCGGCACGGCTGTCAGCTTTAATGACGCAACAGCAAGCGATTCGGACGGCGACACGCTGACATACGCATGGAGCGTGTCGGAAGCACCTGCCGGCGCGGTTGCAGGTACGGATTACACGCTTACATCAACCACTTCGCTTAATGCTGTGTTTACGCCGCTTACCGACGACAAAGCCAAAGGCAGTTTCACGCTCAAACTGACGGTAAACGACGGCAAGACGAGCGCAAGCGACACGGCTCTTGTGACCGTCGGCAAGGTTATCGGAGACGTGAACGGAGACGGAAAGCTTGATGTGGGGGATGCGGTATCGGTGTTCACCGCTCTTGTCGGCAAAAGCACCGGAAAACTGACTTCCTTTGTAAACGCAGACGGTAAAATAACGCCGGCGGATGCGGCGTTTGTGCTGATGCAACTGGCTAAATAGTAGGGGTCAGGGGTTCGGGGTCAGAGGTCAGAGGCGTCATACTGCCTGCCTCTCATCCCTAACCTCTTACCCCTCACCCCTCACCCCTCACCCTCTCAACCTATCGCTTCGCTACATCGGGCACAGATTAACAATGGCTTAAAATCTGTATCAATTTCCTTGATTCGGGAATTTCCCTATACACATCTTTAAGAGATTCAGGTACGATAAAATTTGACAGCACTTCATCAAGCTTGCCTGTTTTTATGGCTGAAGGGATATTGTCTGTTCCGTAAACCTTCTGTTTAAGCGCGGGCTTTGCTTTTAATTCTCTGAAATTTTCTCTGTTAAAATCAAACATACATGATGCTGCCAATATTTCAGAACTCGGAAACAGAATCAGAGGCAGAATCAGCGGGAGATTTTCATAATTAAAGCCCTTCCGAACCATCGTGTCATAAAATGTTTCAACAGACAGCCGCAAGACCGCATTTAATGTGTAAGCCCAGTCTTTGAAGTAATTATGCTTGTCTTTCAACATTTTTTCTGCATCTGAATACATGACCAGAATATCTTTGTTGGAAAATCCGGCGTCTTTTCTCTCTCTTTTGAATTTCACCGAGGCTGCATACAACACCTTTACGATACGAGTTTTAAATTCTTCAGCATGTTGCGTATATAAGCCGCAGTCTTTCTTTTTATCGGAGTTTGAAACATATTTGGCAACAGCATCCGTGATATTCAATGATTCCATGTCAAAAAAATTATCATCTTTCAATTCAAGCTGATAATGATGTTTGAAAACCGCGGATACAAAATATTTTATCACACAGTAGTCGCTGAATCCGTCCCGCATGATGGCTATATATTTCATCAACGGCTGCCCCTGATGTCTATATCTCGCCTAAGATGCCGTCATAAAACAGTTCTGTCAGTTCATAAGGGCTGACCTGCACAATCTCTTTTCCGTCCCTTTCCGCAATATCTTCTTCTTTTATGCGGCCCATATTCACCAAAGGCTTAATCGCATCATTGAGATTTGTCACCGTTGTCCGATAATCCTTTGCTCTGAGATGCAGATTGTAAACGCTGTCCAAACGGCCGGAAAATTCCCGAATAACGCTCGGACTGTGTGTTGTCAGTATGAACTGCGTATTTTTGCCGCCTTCAGAGACGCCTTCAAGCCAGCTCAGAAATTCAGATACATTTTTCTGATTAATGCCGTTTTCAATTTCTTCAATCATTATAATCGCGGGCGGATTTCTCATCGCACACAGCAGGGCAACCGCGCCGGCTTTGACAAGTCCGTCGGAAACATCGCCGGATTCAAAGTACGGAAAGCTGTTTCCGCCCATGTCAAACTGCCATTTTGTAATGTTTCTGTCTATTATGATTCCGTTGAAAGATTTGACGAATCTCTTTAAATAACCTAAAAATTTTCCGTAGCCGATCTCATCTTTTTCTTTGATAAATCTGACTAATTCAAGAAAATTTGCACCTTCACGCCCCAGTTCGGCAGAAATATTCGGAAATTTCCCCGACCGGGCAAACTCCTCAGAATAGTTTTTCTTTTCAATGATATTGCCCCGTATGAGAGGAGAAGCCGAACCCTTCAGGAAACTCGGCTGAAAATGATAGTAGTACAGAAAGGAAAGAGAACGGAAGAAGGTATTTGTTATACTGATTTCGTCAGGACTTAAATTCTCATTTTTCAATTTTGTTCTCAAAAGCATTTCCCGGGATGCTTCTTCATATCCGTGCAGGAAGATTTTCGGAACAGAATCCCTATGAATGACAATTTTCTCTTTGCAGCCTATCTGATCCGGGCTGCTCTGTTCCATGCAGTACAGCCGGAGTTCATAGGTTATTTTTATATGCCCTTTTTCCCACTCGCAATAGAAACACAGGGGAACATCGGAACTGCTCAGACTGTGTTTATGACGGAAATAATTGCCTTTACGGAGTTCTTTGGATTTGCCGCTTTCCGGAAATGCAGCGCTGACCAGGGTAGAAAAATAATGCAATCCGTTAAGAAGATTGCTTTTTCCGGAATTATTGGAGCCGATTATCAGCGTAATATCTTTCAAATGCAATGCTGTTTCAACATGCGTTCTGTAATTGCTCAGTTTTATCAGTTTAAACATATCGTTAATTTTCTTTCCGTACCCCGGCGTTAAGGCGCAGGCGTATATTTGGTATGAGAAGTGAGAAACAGGGCAGGTGACAGGTAGCAGGTGACAAGTTTACATGCAACCTGCCCTATTCTCACTTCTCAATTCCCAATCGCCTCACCGCATCTGGCGCAGATCGTGGGATGCTCGGCAATCGTTCCCACAGACGGATCACGCACCCAGCAGCGTTCACATTTCTCGCCCGGCGCAGGCACGACCAGAACTGACAAGCCTTCTACCTCCGAGCTTTCATATTTTGAGCCGTTCTCAATTTCCGCTTCGTTTTCCTGAATAAAAGAAATTTTTGAGACAATAAACACAGACCGCAGATCATCTTTATATTCACTCAGTTTTTTGTAAGTATCCGCATCTCCTGAGATAATAACCGAAGAATCTAAAGAATGACCGATGAGTTTCCGGGTACGGGCTTCTTCCAATGCTTTTGACACTTCCCCGCGCACATTCAGCAGATATTCCCAGCGTTTCGATAATTCCGCATTTTTCCATTCGGCTTTTACGACCGGCAGAGAAACGAGATGAACGCTTTCCTCTTTTGCCTCCCGATTCGGTATAAAACCCCATATTTCTTCAGCCGTGAACGGCAGGATCGGCGCCATGAGTCTGACGACCGCATCGAGAATCGCATACATCACAGTCTGCGCGCTTCTGCGTTGCAAGGATTTCTGCGAAGACGTGTAAAGCCTGTCTTTGAGAATATCGAGATAAAAAGAAGACAGATCAACCGTGCAGAAATTGTAAATCGAGTGATAAATCACATGAAATTCATAAGCATCATAAGCTTTGACGCCTTTTTCAATCAGCAGGGCAAGGTTATGAAGCGCGAATCGGTCAATCTCCGGCATGGACGAATACGGCACAGCATCTTTTGCCGGATCAAAATCAGACAGATTGCCCAGCAGAAAGCGACTGGTATTTCGGACCCGGCGGTACGCGTCGCTCAACTGCTTGAGGATATTGTCGGAAATACGGATGTCATCTTTGTAATCTGACGCGGACACCCACAGCCGCAGAATTTCCGCGCCGTATTTGTCAATGACTTCTTTGGGCGCAATGACATTTCCCAAAGATTTTGACATCTTCTTTCCTTCTTCGTCAACGACAAATCCGTGTGTCAGCACCGCTTTGTAAGGCGCAGCCCCACGCGTCCCCACAGCCGTGAGCAGGGAACTGTGAAACCAGCCTCTGTGCTGGTCGCTGCCTTCCAGATACAAATCCGCGGGCCACGACAGATAATCCCGCTGCTCCAGAACTGCCGCATGGCTGACGCCCGAATCAAACCACACATCCAAGATGTCGGTTTCTTTCCGAAATTCGCCGTTTCCGCATGTTTCGCAGACAATATCCTGGGGCAGCAGGTCTTTTGCCGCTTTTTCCACCCATATATCCGCGCCGTGCTGTTTGAACAGCTCAAATATATGGTCAATCACTTTCTGGTTGATGAGCAGATTGCCGCATTTCTCGCAGTAGAAAATCGTGATGGGAACGCCCCAAGCCCGCTGTCTGGAAACGCACCAGTCCGGACGATTCTCGATCATGCCGTAAATGCGTTCCCGCCCCCAGTGCGGAATCCATTTTACCCGGTCAATTTCCTCCAGCGATCTTTTACGCAGTCCGGTTTTGTCCATGGAAATAAACCACTGGGGCGTTGCCCGGAAAATCACCGGCTTTTTGCAGCGCCAGCAGTGCGGATACTGATGTTTTACCGATTCCGACTTCATCAGCGCGCCGTTTTCTTTGAGCTTGGCATTGATGTCTTTGTTTGCGTCAAAAACGAATTGCCCCTTGAAAAATCCCACATCTTCCGTAAAACAGCCGCTGTCGTCCACCGGAGAATAGACATCCAAGCCGTATTCAAGTCCGACTTCGTGATCCTCGCGTCCGTGCCCGGGGGCGGTATGCACGCAGCCCGTTCCCGCTTCCAATGTGACATGCTGTCCGAGAACAATGAGAGAATCCCGCTCATAAAGCGGATGAGCGCAGCGTTTCCGCTCAAGGCTTTTTGCCTTTATGTCCGCGACAATCTCAAAATCGGAAACGCCGAACTTTTTCATACAAGGCTCGATCAGTTCTCTTGTCATAATAAGGACTTCGCCGTTTTTCGTGTCCGCCGCCGCATAAGCAAAATCCGGATGCAGCGCGATGCCGAGATTTGCGGGAATGGTCCAGGGCGTGGTGGTCCATATCACGACAAAAGTTTTTTTACCCGCAAGCTTCGGAAACTCCCCGCTGATGTCGTCTTTTAAAAGAAATTTGACGAAAATGGACGGCGATGTGTCGTCATTGTATTCGATTTCCGCTTCGGCAAGCGCGGTTTTGCAGCTACAGCACCAGTAAATGGGCTTTTTGTGCCGGAAAAGGCTTCCCTCCAAAGCGAATTTGCAGCATTCACGGGCAATGATGGCTTCATATTCATAATTCATCGTGAGATAAGGATTGTCCCATTCGCCTGCCACGCCGAGCCGCTTGAACTCCGAACGCTGAATGTCTATATATTTTTCAGCATAGGCGCGGCATAATCGCCGGATTTCAGCCTGCGACATCTTCAGTTTTTTGGGACCGAGTTCCTTGTCCACATTGTGTTCGATGGGAAGCCCGTGACAGTCCCAGCCCGGGACATACACCGCGTCAAATCCTGCCATCTGCCGGGACCGGACAATAATATCTTTCAATATCTTGTTCAGGGCGGTTCCGATATGAATATTCCCGTTGGCATAGGGAGGACCGTCGTGCAGAATAAAGCGTTTTTTGCCTTTTGAAACCGTTCTGATTTTATCATACAGCCGCTTTTCTTCCCATGCTTTCAGATGTTCCGGCTCACGCTTGGCAAGATTTGCCTTCATGGGAAACTTGGTAACCGGCAGATTGAGTGTATCTTTGTAATCCATTGAATTTCCTCGTGTGTAAATGGGGTTCGGGGTTCGGGGTTCGGGGTCAGAGGTCAGGGGTAAGAGGCGTTTCCTCTCACCTCTCACCCCGAACCTCTGATCTCGAACCCCATATCCCGTGAAGTTTAGTTATAAAAGCGTTTGATGTCAAGGAAATGTTTCAGCCTGAAATTTTCAGGTCTTCCTCAGCAAAGAGTATAGACATTTTCGGAAATAAGCGGCTGAGTCTCCCGCAAAGACGCAAATCT
>DZCT01000635.1 GCA_022736535.1 Desulfatirhabdium butyrativorans
AATGCCGCCGTAATGATCTTTCTGAGGCTCATTCAAAATCACCGCAATCGCGACTCTGGGATTTTCCTCCGGAGCAAATCCGATAAAAGAAGAGATATATCTTCCTTTTGCATATTCGCCGTTTTCGGCGATTTTCTGCGCGGTGCCGGTCTTGCCGCAGGCGGTATAACCCTTCAGCGCCGCGGCAGTACCGGTGCCGCCCTCTTCCAGCACACCGCGCATCATGTTCTTGACGATCTGAGCCGTCTCCTTTGATATGACCCGCCGAACCCTTACGGGCATTATTTTCTCAACCGGCTTATGATCGGCGTCAGTGATTGCCCGGACAATATAGGGTTTCATCAGAACGCCGCCGTTTGCAATCGCGGAAACGGCTCTGAGCAGTTGTGTGACAGATACGGAAAGTCCCTGCCCGAAAGCAATGGCGCCCGCATCAATCTTTGACCAGCGACGGTAAGACGAAAGCGTGCCGGCTGTCTCCCCCGGGCAGTCAATCTCGGTTTTTTCTCCGAAACCGAAATCGCGCAGCATGTTATAAACCGGCTCGGGTCCCAATTGTTCCGCCACCTTTACCGCTCCGATATTGCTGGAAAATTTTATGATATTTTCCATGGTCAGGCGTCCGTAGGGATTGGTGTCATGGACAGTATCCGAGCCGATTCTGTATTTGCCCTTTTCACAGTAAAACACATCGGAAGCCTTGAATTTTCCTGATTCAAGCGCGGCGGCGGCGATGAAAATTTTCAGGGTGGAACCCGGTTCAAAGGGATCGGTCACGGCTCTGTTGCGCCACAGTTCTTTGTCAAAGCGGGAAAAAGAATTGAGGTTGAAAAAAGGAAAATGCGCCAGCGCCAGCACCGCGCCGGTTTCAGGGTCCATCACGGCTGCAATTCCGGATTTTGCCGAAAAAGTTGCTGCCGCGTCCTCCAACGCCTTTTCCGTGATAAACTGTATGGTGCGGTCAATGGTAAGCACAAGGTTTCTTCCGTTGTACTGGGCGGCTTCCGTTTCAAATTCTTTTTTGCCGGTTCTGTCAAATATGCGTCCCAGCGCATCTCTGAAAACCGTATCTTCACGGGTTCCGCCCCGCAACTCCCTGTCGTAAAAAAATTCAATGCCTTCCAATCCGCTGTTGTCAGTGCCGGTAAATCCGATCACCTGAGAGGCAAGACTTCGGTTCGGATAGAGACGGCTGTGTTCCGGCACGAAACTGACTCCCGGAAGCCCGAGCTGTCTGAGCGCGTCTGTCTCTTTTGAAGAAAGACAGCGTTTGACCCAGAGAAAATGTTTGCCGGATTCCATCCGGCGGATCAGGTCGTTTCCGTCTATTTTCAGTATGCTTTCAAGGCTTTGCACAATGTCCTCCGGGTTCTTGATGCGGGGCGCGCATACGGCTACAGACTGTACATCTATGCTGACCGCCAGATCTCTGCCGGCGGTATCATAAATGCCTCCCCGCTTTCCCTGTGTTTTCAGGACTTTTATATATTCTCTGGCTGCCCTGTCCGACATATCGGCATTTCGGAACACCTGTAGATAAAATGCCCTTGCGCCGATAATCAGAAAAAATATTCCGAAGAAAAAAGCGACAACAGCAATGCGTATTCTGATTTGTTTTTTTTCAATATCGGCTTTCATGGTCTGAGATTCGAGGTAAGAGGTTCGAGGTTTGAGGTCAGACCTCGAACCTCTTACCTCTTACCTCGAACCTCTTACCCTCTCCCCCTTACGGAAGTATAATAATCTGTTCCGGCGCCGCGGGTTTCAGCCCGAGTTCATATTTGGCAATGTTGGCAATCCGCTCCGGCGACTTGAGCCGGGCAAATTCAATTTTCAGATTGTTTTGCAGCGCCGTCAGTTTCCGATGACGATCAGTTTCCTTTGAAATTTCATAGCCGACCTGAATGCACTGAACTCTGCACCATGTATAAGCCAGCAGTTGCCCGATAAAAACAATCATCAGTAAAAGCCATACAGCATTTTTTTTTATCTCGGTTCTGTTCATTTCCGGCTTCTGCCTTTCTCTTTAACGCTGTCACCCTGCTCCGGAGTGCGAAAATGAAATTTTCGCATGTCAGCATTTAATCCGGAGTGCTGAAATGAAATTT
>DZCT01000636.1 GCA_022736535.1 Desulfatirhabdium butyrativorans
CGGGCAAGGCTTTGAAAATGTCTTTCAAATCCCGCCAGCCCCGGGCTTCGATTTCCTCCTGAGTAATAGAGATAATCGTTGCCGGCGCCTCGGAGATTTTCTGCGCTTTTCTGGAAGCCGTAATGACTTCCGCATCAAAAGACTCTGCTTTGAGCCATTTCAGTTCTTCGTCCAACTGCCGGTCTTCGATTTCTTCGGAAAATGAAGGACTTGTTATAAAAAAAAGAAAAAATGACAAAATGAAGCTGGCGGTTCTCATTTTTTGCCCCCTTGATTCAGAACAAAAATTTGATATTTCCCCCTTTTTTTTAAAGAGTTTTCAAAATGTTACATAACATCTCCCTGCTCCTTTGAAAAACTGCCGGTCATAGAGCAATGCTGTCTCTGAAGCATCTCATCCATTAAACGGGATGCCGTCCGAGCAAAAGAAAGGTCATTGATGTGATGGTCTGCTGCCGTGATTTCAATGCGGGGGGAGAGATTTTCTCGGAAATGATCTGTGAATGCCTTGCTGACAGGGGGATCATACAGAGGTCCCCCTTCACAGTCCGCTTCTGACCAGCCGCGGAGCGGGATCAGCACCTTGACGTTTGACTCGTCATGATTGAGTTTTTCCGCCAAGTCTTTTGCCAGAATTGCAGATTCTTTTTCATTAAAGCGGATGGCAGAGCGGAAATCATAGAAAAATATTTTGCGCTCTCTGAACTCAGGAGGAATATTGTCACGGGTAAATTCCAGCACCGCGCAGTCTAATCCGCCCGGCACGATCAGACGGGGCAGTTTTTTACCGGGAATCGGCTCAAATCTTTCGGGACCGATGCCCCCGCAATAGCCCTTCATCATCGCATCTGCCAGTTCATGGGTCGCAAGGTCAAGAATGCCGTGAAAACAGCCTTCCGCAGCTAATTCCGTCATTGCCGTGCCGCCGGTTCCGTTTGCGTGAAAGGGAATCACCTCATATCCGGCTTGTTCGAGACATCTGCGGATATTTTCGGCTGCCTTTGTGATGAATCCGAAAAAAGTGAGCGCGATGCGTTTTTTTTCCTGCGGCGCTTTCCAGTGACTTTGCACCATGCCGCAGATCGCCCCGGCAGCTTTATCCAATATGCTGCCGGAAATGCTGTTCACACCCAGTATGTCGGTGACGCTGTGCATCATGGTAATGTCTTTTGTTCCGACAATTTGCGCCATGTTGCGGGAGGCAACGGTGGAAACCATTATTTTGGGAATACCGAGCGGCAGCGCCCGCATGACGCCGGTACAGAGATGCGTGCCGGTGCCGCCGCCGGCAGAGATAATCCCGGAAATGTCTCCTCTGTCACAGAGTTCTCTGACGAGTTTCCGGGCGCGTTCCAGCATGGACTGAATTGCATGATCCCTGTCTCCGGTTTTGATGCTTCCGTCTCTGCACATTTCAGCATACAGGTCTATGTCAGCCGGTAATGGCGAAGGTCCTTTGGTTCCCACATTGACGGTAAGACTGCGAAAGCCTCTTTCCTCAATTCTTGTTTTAAGAAAAAAATGCTCTTCGGCTTTGGAGTCATAAGTTCCTAACACAGCGATAGGGGGGTATTTTGTCATCTGTCTCCTTTATAATCAGAGGTAATGATTTGATAAATTTTGAAAAATTGTCAAACCCCGGCGTCTGAATGCTGTCAGTGCAACCCGCAATCGCTGTGAGTCATTGACACTTTGCCGGTGAAGGCGAATCCGCCGCGTATTTATGCAGATAAGTAAAAATATCCAGCAATTCCTCTGCTGACCGTTTTTCCCATTCCGCTTTGCATTTGAACTCGGAATACTGTTTTTTTTCAAATGCTTTTTGCCATTGACTCACGGTTTTGCTGTCCGGTCCCAGATAAGGGGCTGTACCGCTGTCCTGATGGCATGTCCTGCAGTTGCTGCGAAAAAGATATTTTCCCTTACGCGGGTTTCCTTTCTCCTCCGCCATGCTCAAGGCTGCAAAACCGCACAGCAGCATCGCGATAACACCTGTCAGAAAAATAGGTTTCAGCATCGTAAAACTCCTTTGCTTTGTTTCAGTTATATACGGATCCGATTTTGTTTTTTTTGCCGCAGACGCACACAGACAGACACAGACAGGTAT
>DZCT01000637.1 GCA_022736535.1 Desulfatirhabdium butyrativorans
CGATGAAGGAAATAGGCAAAGCAGTATTGACAATTCCAGTTTTTACCAGTAACGTAAAAGTTTAGTCTCAGAAAGTGGATTTGCGGATGAATCAGGGCGCATTTTAAGACCGGCATCTGAAAATGATGTTGAAAAATAAAAAAGTTAGAGAACAGATGAAAAACAGAGCAGAAAAAATCGGAAAGTTTAGATTCAAGATGAATTTTAGTCTTGATTCCAACGCATGCCGGGATGCGGGAGCGTCTCATTCTTTGTGCTTGAATGAGCTGTTTCAGCGTGCTGGTTCTGTGCTGGAAGTCAGTTTTTCTGTAATTTCCGGTCTGTCCGCGTCATCTGCCGCTCGCCGCGCCACCCTTTCGACAGCGATTAAGGCTGATGACCATGCCGGGCGAGTTTTCCCTCGCCCGGTTTATCATGGGGCCAGTGGCGGCATCGTAGAGATGAACTGCTTCAACAGTTCCGGCGTAACGCCGGCAGTCATGATATTTTGGAGCGCTTTAATCGGGTCAATGGAACGCAACAAAGCGGTTCGGATGACGGTTATGGCGATAGAAACATTCTTTTTGCCTTGCGCTGTCCGGTTGCCAAAAGTTATTTTGCGAAAGAGCACGGCGTTTCTGATTCCTTGCTCGGCGCGGTTGTTTGTCGGTTCAATCGCCGGATATTTCAGGAAGACAAAAAGCTCGTCTTTGAACGTTATCAGCCGCTTGCGGATGTTGTCCGCCTCATGGTGCGACAGCGGTTGCGACTGGCGCAATTTTTTAAATCTTTTGTCGATTTCTTTTCGCGCGGAACGGTATGCGTCAGCAGTTAACGCGGAGTATTGGTTATGAAGAAGAACAGCATCTTTAAAAAGTTCTTTAACCTCTTTGAGGAACGTTTCGGCGTCGGGATGTTTCGGGAGACCTTTGTCGAGAAGCTTTTTGATGTCGCCCAGAATATGCCTGAGGCATTTCTGTTTGGCGAATGCTCCAATCTTGTTCCGGTAGGCGTTCCAGAAGTCAGTGATAAGAACGCCGTTGTAAAATTCCCCGAGCAGATTAATAACCACCTTGGAGCCCCGGCTTTCGTCAATATGAAAGAAGGCGATTTGCGGATTGGTGAAAATCCAGAGCCAGTCGCGTTTCCAGCCGGTTTCGTCGGCGTGAATGAACGTGGCTTCTCGCAAAGATTGCTTCAACGCTTCGTAAAGCGGCTCGCTTTGTTTAGAAAATTTATTGTCAAAGCCGACGATTGCGCCGGGCGTGATGGTCAAACCACAAAAATATTGAAGCGTCCGCTTAGCGTCATCATAAGAAACTTTGATTTCGTGGCGCAGAAACGAAACTTTAGCTCTTGCTTCCGGGCCAATAAAAGCGCGTGGAATTTCTTTTGCTCCCCAGCCGTGAAAGATTTTTTTGCATTCCGGACACCAGTAATACCGATGAATAAAGCAAGTATTGGCGCGTCTGCCGGAGTCAAGGTCTTCCTGAATATGGCTGGTGGTGTGGCTGCACGGAGAGATGTTTTCGCTTCCGCAGAGCGGACATTTGTCAAGACAGACTTCAATGTTTTCGTCTATCTGTTCCGGCTTCTGGCGGAAATAGCCTTTGTGTCCAAACGGAGCTCCAGGCTTCTTCGGATTTGCGGACAGCTCTGGCTTTTTATATTTGTTGAAAGGAGCCTGCAACGCTTCGCTCAGTTCAGTTTCAAGCGTGGAATTGCTTTCTTCAAGCTCTTTAATCCGCTCCTGAAACTTTTTCACCTGGCTGTTCGTGAAATCCATCGCGAATTCAAGCTCGTCAACCCGCTTGCGAAGATACTCGCGTTCCGCAAGAACGCTTTCCGGTGGTGCGCCGTGAAGAAATACGCAGAAATTTTTGAACGGACAAAACGGATGTTTGACCGATTGATGACTGTTGTCCGGTTTTTCCTGCCAGCCCATGGCGGTTCCCCTGATTTAAAGTCGTTGCAACGTCTAAACACGAGGGAAAGCATCCAGCTCGAAAGCCAAATTTCATGGGACTATAAAACCTATTTCAGCTTTTGTCAATTAAAAATAGGAGGCAGGATGGGAAAAATTGAAAATTAATCGACTGTCAGCGCTAAACGTCAGAAACCCGGAACA
>DZCT01000638.1 GCA_022736535.1 Desulfatirhabdium butyrativorans
GGAGACAGACAATGAAAGACAATGGGAAATCGCTGTCTGAGGTGAAAGTGCTGGACTTCACCGGCGAAGTGGGACCTTATGCAGCGAAACTTTATGCGGGGCTGGGCGCGGAGGTGATTCATCTTGAGCCTGTGACCGGAGACCCGCTGAGAAATATCGGACCTTTTTATAAAGGCGTTCCGGGCAAAGAACGCAGCCTTCAGTTTCTTTATTACAATGCCGGTAAAAAAGGCATGGCTTTGGACATCACAAAAGACAAAGGAAAAGATGTTTTCCTGAAACTCTGCAAAGATGCAGACATCCTGATGGAAAGCTTTGCGCCCGGTTATCTTGACAGTCTGGGACTTTCTTATGACAGACTCAGCGCGGTCAATCCGAAATTGGTGCAGACTGCCGTCACGCCTTTCGGTCAGTTCGGTCCCTACGCAAAATATCCGGGATGCGACCTGACCTGTTCAGCGCTGGGCGGATTTTTATTTCTGGCAGGCGTTGACAATGAAAAGCCGGTAAGAGCCTGCGATAATCAGGCTTACCGCATGGCTGAAGCCTACGCTGGGGTCGGCAGTTCCATCGCGCTGCTTTTTGCCAAAAGAACGGGCATCGGTCAGTTTGTGGATGTTTCCTGCATGGAATCCACCGGCATGGCGCTTGAGAATGCGGCTCAATATTGGGATTTGGAAGGCGCAAACCGCAGAGGGCGAGGCAATGAGGCGGGTTCTGCCACAGTTCATCCCTGCAAAGACGGATATATCGCACTTGTGGCAATCATGGGAAAAAACAAACCCATGTTTGACTCTTTCATCAAATGGATGAAAGACGAAAACGTGGAAGAATGGGAAGCTTTTCAGGATCCCCGCTGGATTGAACCGAATTTTCGGCGCTCTGCTGAGGGTAATGCAATATTTGCCCGTGTTTTCGAGCGGTTTGCCAAGCAGCACAGCAAATTGGATTTGTATGAAAGAGGTCAGGCGCAACGGGTGGCGATTTCGCCGGTCAGCAACGGAAAAGACCTTTTAGAAAATCCCCAACTGAAATATCAGGAATTTTGGAAAACGCTCCGGCACGACAATCTGGGCGGAGATGTGACCTATCCGGGCGCGCCGTATCAATTCGGAGAATTGCAGTGGCGGCTCGGAAATCCCGCGCCCGCGCTGGGTCAGCATTCATCCGAAATCCTCGGCAGTCTCGGATACAGTGCAAATGAGATTGACTTGCTTGCAAAGGAGGGCATTGTCTATGTGGCCTAATTTCAAAAAAGCCCTTGAGGGAATTGTGGTATGTGATTTTTCATGGGTCGGCGCGGGCCCCATCACGACAAATGTTCTGGGACAGTGCGGCGCGGAAGTCATTAAAATCGAAAGTCTGACACGTCCCGATATTCTGAGAAAAGGCGGTCCTTTCAAAGACGGAAATTCCGAAGGTCTGGAGCGCAGCGGCTATTTTGCCAACCGGAATCCCAACAAAAAGTGCATCTCGCTGAACATGAGTCATCCCAAAGCCCGGGAAGTGGCGGTTCGCCTGATTAAAAAAAGTGATATTGTCATTAACAATTTCCGGGTCGGTCAGATGGAAAAATGGCATCTGGGCTGGGAAGATGTCAAAGAGATGAATCCCGGCATTATTTATGTGACCATGAGCCTTCAGGGCGAAAGCGGTCCCCATAAGTCATATATGGGCTTCGGCGTGAATCTCAACGCCCTGTGCGGACTGACCGAGCAGGCGGCATTTCCGGGACAGCCGCCCTTCGGCACCGGCACAAACTACACCGACCATGTGATGGTTCCGAGTCATACGCTCTTCGGCATCATGGCGGCATTGATACAGCGGGAAAAGACCGGCAAAGGTCAGACTGTTGCTGTTTCCCAGTTGCAATCTGCCATCAGCATGAAACCCACGGATTCTATGACTTATGCCTGCAACAATGAGACATTGCCGCCCTTGGGATACGGCGATCCCAATGCCGCGCCTCACGGGGTTTACACAACCCTGGGTTATCGGAAATGGATTGCGATTGCAGTATTCAGCGAAGAAGAATGGCTCATGTTCAAGAAAGTCATGGGCTATCCGGCATGGGCTGAAGATGAGAAATTCTCGAC
>DZCT01000639.1 GCA_022736535.1 Desulfatirhabdium butyrativorans
TTTACGGTATTGCTCACCGGGATTACAGACACGCTTCATGCTGCCAGAGTTGCCGGAAACATTCTTGAAAATGTCAGCCGTTCTTTTATGCTGGAAGATCAGGAAATTTTTATCACTGTCAGCATCGGCATCACGCTTTTTCCCAATGACGGAGAGGATGTTGAGACATTGATGAGAAATGCGGACGCGGCATTGTCTTATGCAAAAGAAAAGGGAAAAAACAATTTTCAGTTTTACTCAAAAAGCCTGTACGCGGGAATGACCGAGCGTCTGACGCTGGAAACCGATCTGCGGAACGCCCTGACGAATAAGGAGCTGTTCTTTTATTATCAGCCTAAAGTTTCCATACAAACCGGAAAAATGACCGGCGCCGAAGCTTTGATCCGATGGAAAGACGCCGACCATCATTTTATCTCGCCC
Organism: Desulfatirhabdium butyrativorans; assembly: GCA_022736535.1. Classification (GTDB taxonomy): domain Bacteria; phylum Desulfobacterota; class Desulfobacteria; order Desulfobacterales; family JAIFKL01; genus JAIFKL01. Next base: position 421 of record DZCT01000639.1, read on the forward strand.
GAAAAATTTATTCCGATTGCAGAGGAGACCGGGCTTATTTTTCCGATTTTCGATGTCGCGCTCAAAGAGATCGTCCGGATCTGTCCCCGAATCCGGGAACTGCGGAAAGGAGACAATGCGTTCCGCATTGCCGTCAATCTGTCATTCCGTCAGTTTCAGCATCAGAATCTTATTGAAAAAATTAAAAATATTCTGACAGAATGCCGTACAGCCGGCTGTGTTGAAATTGAACTGACCGAAAGCACGATCATGCACGAAACTGATGAAGTGATTAAGACATTGAACACATTAAAAGAAATGGATATAAATTGCTCCATTGACGATTTCGGCACAGGATATTCTTCTTTGAGTTATCTCAAACGTCTGCCCATTGACACGCTGAAAATTGACCGTTCTTTTATCAAAGATATTCCGGAGGATACGGTCAGCATGGCGATTGTCCGGGCAATTATCGCGCTGGGACACAGCATGAAGATCAAAATTGTTGCGGAAGGCGTGGAAACCCAAGCGCAGCTCAACTTTTTGCGAGAGGAAAACTGTGACGAAGTTCAGGGATATTATTTTTTCCGTCCCATGCCGGAAGCAGAATTTCTTGCCCTGCTGGAAAAAGATTATCCGTAGGGGGCATGTCGGCGACATGCCCCCTACAATCCCTGAAGCGTGATGAGCAGCGTTCCGGCAAGCATCATCATTGCCCCGCCCAGACGGAATGCGAGATTTTCCTCTTTAAATATCAGACTCCCGAAAATCACCCCGAAGACAATACTCAGGCGTTTCACCGAAATCATGTATGCCGCTTTTGTAAGAGGCATTGCCAGCCCTTGAAAGATGCCTTGCAGAAAGATCAGACCTCCCGTAACAAATCCCCTGAGCGGATTTTCCCGAAATGAAGACAGGCGGATTTTGCCGCAGGCGCAGAGAAAAGCCACTGAAAGCAGATTGAAAACCCCGAAAAAAGAGAAAGTGAAAAACAGCGGAGAAGAATGAAGGATTCCTTTTTTTCCGATCACCGAGGCAAAGCTGTATATAAACGAGACAAGCAGCATCATCCATGAGCCTTTTTCTCTGAAAATTGCCTGAAACGGCGCAAAAAGATTCCATTTTCCGGGAGTGATATTGAGAATATAGCTTCCCGCAACGACAATCATAATCCCTGAAATTCCCCATAGATTCGGCATTTCATTGAGAAAGAGGAATCCGGTAACAATCATAAACGCGGGCGTGAAAGCCAGATACGGCACAGTGAGCGAAAGCGGCGAAATTTTGATGGCTTTCATGTAAATCACAAAGCCTAAGCCGTTGAGCGGGATACATGCCAGAAAACACCACAGGAATGTCGCGTCCAGCGCCGGTACCGGAATCAGCAGCAGGCTGACGGCAAAGAGCGGAAAGCTGTAAACAAGCGGATATGCCGACATCTCATACGCGCTGAGATGAGAGAAAAATTTTTTGATGCAGGTATCCCCCAGCGCAACGGCAAGAGCGGTCAGGAGGGACAGAATCAGCCATATCATTGATGATAATTTTTCAAGTTGGTATTCCGGTTTATCTGATCGGAGTGAGGAAATAAGCGAAGCATTTTCCGCCCCTGAGCCATATTAAAAAAAACTGGTAGTGGTGCAGAATAGGTGATTTCAGGGTGTGATTCTGAACGAGGTGAAGAAT
>DZCT01000640.1 GCA_022736535.1 Desulfatirhabdium butyrativorans
TAAATTTTTTATTAAATCGCTGCTACAAATATGCCGCCCCTACGGGGCTTGTAAAAATCCGTGACGGAAAAAGCTCCGAAGGAGCGACATATTTGTAGCAAAAAATTGACCTCCGAAACGAACTCCGTAGGAGTGAAATATTTTTATGAAAAAAAATCTTTGGAATATACTGCGGGCGATTCTTTTTTGTCTGTGCGTCTGTCTGCCCCGGACGGTCATGGCGGACGGTCTTTTTCCCGCGTGGCGCACGGGCGAAACATGGCTCGTAAAAGCCGTCTATCATTCAGCCCTGCAAAAAGGCGAATGGTCTGCGCCGGTGTTATGGGAATACCATATCAAAAGCTGTGAAAAATCAGAAAGCGGCTGTGTTCTCGAAGTGAAAAATCACGGCACCGGTCCCGAACTGACTGCCCGCCTGATTTATCGTTCAGATGATTTTTCTCTTGTCAGCGCAGAAATCACAAAAACCCGCCGGGGCAAAGATGTTGCCAAAATTCTGACATACAAAGGCGGCGTTCCGGCACGGGCAGAGCAAACGCTGATTCCGTCCGATACGCCGGTGTTTCCGTTGCGGTTTCCGTCTTCCGCAGATTTTACGGTGACAAGCCCGGTGAGCCGGGAACTGAAAACCACCGACACCATCAGACAGGAAGTTCGGCAGGTCACCGGCAAAATTGAAGATTTGCCGGACCGGTCTCCGGAAAAGCCCCTGACAGAAGTGAAATGCACGACAGGCAACGGAAAGCTTGTTTTTATTCAATATTGGTCTGAAAATCTTCCCTTTCCGCTTTTCGGTCAGAATGAAAATATGAAATATTGGATGGTTATGGAGCAAGGCGCAGGTGACGGGGAGCAGGTGACAGGGGGCAGGGCGAAGTGAACAGAACAACATATAATAATCCACTTTCGGTTTTTTACGGCATATTTTCTGAATATGTGCTGTATTCCGTTTTCGGATATCTGTCTGTGTCCGTCTGTGTGCGTCTGCGGCAAAAAACCAAAATCGGATCAGTTACCGTCAGAAAAATTGCTTTATGCGCCTGTATCGCTTTGTTGCTGCTGTTTTCTCTGAACACCGTAGCGGAATGCGCCACCTATCAGGCAGATGATATGCCCTGGTCCGGCTACTGGTGGCCCCAGATTCAGGGCGGTTTGGTCACCGGAAACGATTATCGCGGACATCCCGCGCCGCTTGAAAAATACGATTATGCTGTCACCGGCAGCTATGACGGACCCGCGACAACATTCGGCTGGGAAAATCATTATGATCCCCAAGCACTTAGCTGGGCGGGACTGTGTTTTTGCTGGGCTGCCGCGTCTGTTTTAGAGCCGGAGCCGGTTCATAACAGTGTTTATAACGGAACGGTTTTTCGGGTCGGGGATAAAAAAGGACTGCTGACCGCCGCTTATCTCGGAACGCTTTATAACGCCTATCCGATTGAGGGGCCCGCAGATTTTCACCGGCTGCTGGAAGATTTTATTGCGGCGCAGAAAACGCCGATCATCATGGATTTGGGCTTTGACGGACAAAGCTGGAATTATCCGATTTTCAAGTATGAAAGCAATTATGTTCAGGAAGGCAATGTCCGACATTATACGACAGTGATTTATTATGTGGGAGATGAGGTTGATCCGGACACCACCAGCGCACATATTCTGACAAACACCTATTTTTATTATTTTATATCCGATGCGGAGGGAAACATCACGGAAAGCGGCTGGGAAAAGGGCAGCGGCAAGTATCCGCCGATCAACGCCAGTGAGCCTTTCGGCACGGAATGCCAGAATCCCGGTCTCGATTATGAGAAAGTAAAGGAAATTGCAAACTCCGCAGATGACGCTTTTGAGGAAAACGATGATATTGAAAACGCATTGTTTTTAACTACCGGCAATTACAGCGTGTCAGCAGCCGACAGCGATTATTTCAAAGTCGTGATGAAAAAAAGGGATCGCCTGAATATCCGCCTGAAAAGCGATCCGCAGGATCATTACAGTGAGCCTTTGGAAGTTTATCTGAGGACTTACACGCCGGACCGGACGCTCATAAAAGAAACCGCCGGCGCGGTGGAGCAGGAAATTGTC
>DZCT01000179.1 GCA_022736535.1 Desulfatirhabdium butyrativorans
TTGGTCTGCGATGGGCGTGGGAATTTACGGCGGCTATGCCGTTGTCTAGTTCGGTGAGACAACAGACCCCCAGGGCGGCGTTTCCGCGTGTGAGTGATTTTATATTCCGTTTTTACAGAATAACCTGCTCATTAACAAACTAAGTTTCTTTAAGAAACTTAGTTTGTGAGTATTCGTAGGGACACACGACATAATGAACCTGCTTGAAGTCAGAAATTTGGTAAAACATTACCCCGGCGTGGTTGCAGTGGACGACATCAGTTTTTCCATTCGGCCCGGAATATGCTTCGGGCTTCTGGGACCCAACGGCGCCGGCAAAACCACTGCCATTGAAATCATCGAAGGCATTCTCCCGCGCACATCCGGCGAGATATTGTACAAAGCTCGTCCGAGAAGCGCTTCATTTTATGAGGAAGTCGGCATTCAGCTTCAATCCACTGCGGTTTTCGCTTTTCTGTCTGTCCGTGAAACGCTGGAAGTTTTTCATAAACTCTATCGTCATCCCATGCCCATGGAAGCACTCATCCGTTTGTGTCATCTTGAAGATATTCTGGAGCGTTACAACGACAAAATCTCAGGCGGACAGAAACAGCGGCTGATGCTGGCAATGGCGCTGGTGAATGATCCTGAACTCGTTTTTTTGGATGAGCCGACCACCGGACTTGATCCGCAGGCAAGACGCTATCTATGGGATATTGTAGCAAAAATAAAGGCAAAAGGCAAAACGGTGGTGCTGACCACGCATTATATGGATGAAGCCCAGATACTTTGCGATGAAATTGTCATCATTGACATGGGAAAAATCATTGCACAGGGTTCTCCTGCGGATCTGCTTGCAAGCCATTGTTCCGGCGTCACCATCAGTCTTCCCATCGAAAGCTTTCACAAAATGCCGGAAAAGATTTTTGATGAGACAGATACATGCGGAAAATGGAAAAGGCTTGAATCTCAGGGATGCTATGAATTTCAGACATCTGATATAAACAGGTGTCTGGATTTGCTTATAAAAAACGGAACAGACCTTTCCCTGATGAGTGTGAGGTCTCAGAATCTTGAAGACCTTTTTCTCAAACTCACAGGGCGAAGGCTGAGGGATTGAAAAGATGATTGTTCTTTCGCGTTTCAAATTTCGGCGGTTCTGGTCAATTTTTAATTCCCGGAACAAGGAATTTTTTCGGGACAAAGCCACGCTCGGGTGGAATTTTGTATTTCCTTTTCTGGTGATTCTGGGCTTTGCGCTTATTTTTCATCGCGGGGTACAGCCGAATTACAAATGCGGCATCATATCGCCGACCGGCGCAACATCATTGACTGAAGGGCTTCCTGAAAGTGTGAGAAAAATAAGTCTGTTCAAATTCATTGAATTTCAGAGCCGTGATCTGGGTTTTGAAAAGCTGAAAAATTACAAACTTGACATTCTTACGGAACAGAACTCGCATCCGCTCCGATACTGGATCAACCATGATTCGCCTGACGGGATTGTTGCGGAAAGTCTGCTGACCAACGCGCTTTGTGATCCCGGCGCCGTCTCGGACAAAGCGGTTCGGGAAACCGTGAAAACACGACGCATTGATTATATTGACTGGCTGTTTCCGGGTATCATCGCCATGAACATGATGTTCAGCAGCCTCTACGGCGTGGCGTATCCCATTGTCCGGTACCGGAAAATGGGCGTTCTGAAACGGCTCAAAGCCACGCCGCTGACCGCTTTTGAATATCTCGCCGCGCAGGTTTTGTCCAGAATGTTTGTGATTCTGTTCAGCAGCATTGTCGTTTATACCGGATGCGCGCTGATATTCGATTTTCAATGCAAAGGCTCATATCTTGATCTGTTCGTGCTGTTCACGCTGGGCGGCGCCAGCATTATCTCTCTGGCGCTGATTATTGTGGCAAGAATCGCCAGCGAGGAACTGGCTTACGGAATTTTGGAAATCATTTCATGGCCCATGATGTTTCTTTCCGAAGTGTGGTTTTCGATTGAAGGCGCGTCCCCGGGTGTCCGTATCTTTTCCCAGATTTTCCCTTTAAAGCATGTGACAGAAGGAATGCGCCGCATTATGAATGAAGGCGCAAGCCTCGGCGATCTCAGTTTTGAAATCGCCGTCCTGTCGCTGATGACGGTCGTTTTCATGCTGATCGGCTCGCTGCTGTTCAAATGGACAAAGTAGGTTGTTAAAAAAAAGGTCAGCGGTTCGGGGTGAGGGGTTCGGGGGGAGGATTTCCCTCTGACCTCGAACCTCTGACCTCGAACCCCGAAAGGTCAGCGGTTCGGGGTTCGGGGTTCGGGGAAAAGATTTCCCTCGAACCTCTGACCTCTGACCTCGAACCCCGAAAGGTCAGCGGTTCGGGGTGAGGGGTTCGGGGAGGATTTCCCTCAAACCTCGAACCTCAAACCTCTGACCTCAAACCTCTGACCTCGAACCCCGCCCTTTTTTTACACTCTGTAAAAAACACCGACACACTTCCCTCATTGTTTATCCATATAAAAAAAATCATATTTCGGTAAAACGCATTTATTCAGACAGTTATTAAAAAAAATTCTTCTCCTGTTTTTTTGGCACGAAGATTGCCATAGATATTCAGGTAAGGATGAAAATGTATTTTGTTTTTAACTTGGAAACGCGGAAGCGATTTAAGTCTGTTTTAAGCTTCGGCGCTTTACGCAAAATCTGAAAATCTGCGGAGAAATTAGGCTTATGGAAAAAAACAATCATTATGCTTCAATGAAAAAACTGATTCTTGCCAGTATGATTCTGCTGCCCCTGATCCCTTTTACGCTGACCTTGATGATCGGCTATTCTCATTTCACCTCCTCCATTGAAAGCACGACCGTTGACAGTATGAAACGGATTATCGGGGATCACCGGCACATGATCGAATCTTTCTTAGAGGAACGCAAGGCAAATCTCGAATTTGTCCTCCACTCCTACACATTTGAGGAACTCAGCCAGCCGGAAAACCTTCATGACATATTTATCCGTCTTCAGAAAGAATCCAACGCGTTTGTGGATATAGGCGTCTTTAATGAAGAAGGCGTTCATGTGGCTTATGAAGGTCCCTACAAACTGACCGGAAAAATTTATAAGGAAACGGACTGGTTCATCGAAGTGATGAAAAAAGATCACTACGTCAGCAATATTTATCTCGGTTTCAGACAAATCCCTCATTTTATTATAGCGGTTGTCAGAGAGGCGGAAGGCAGAAAATGGGTGATTCGCGCCACGATTGACAGCTATCTCTTTAATACAATGGTGAAAAAAGTTCTCATCGGCAAAACCGGCGAAGCTTATCTTCTCAATACAGAAGGCATCTTTCAGACCGACCGGCGCTCCGGCGGAAATTTCTTAGATACAGACCCGGATTACAAAAAATATCCGGCATTTTCTCTGTCTCCCGAAGCGGCGGACATAGAGACTTTTATCATTTCTGACATAAAGGGAGATAAATATCTCTACGCCACGACCTGGCTGAAAAACAAAAAATGGCTTTTAGTGGTCAGACAGGAAAAAGCCGATGCCTTTCATGAACTCAGAATCGCCAGTTATCTTATTATCATCATCTGTCTTATCGGCGGCGGCGTCATCGTTGCAACGGCTTTTTATCTTACCGAAAAAATTGTGAGCCGCATCAGTCAGACCGATACGGAAAAGGGGCAGTTGCAGGAACAGCTAATCCGGGCGCACCGTCTGGCGGAACTCGGCGAAATGGCGGCAGGCTTTGCTCATGAAATCAACAATCCGCTTCAGATTATCAAAAGCGAACAGTCTCTTATTGAAATGAATCTGACGGAGATGAAAGAGAAAGCTGTCTTGCCGCCCTCAGAGTCAACAGAAGAAATCGCGGATTCCATGAAACAGATCAAACTTCAGATTGACCGGTGTTCGGCAATCACGCAGGCAATTCTCAAGTTCGGCAGGCAGAGCAAGCCGGTCATTCAGGATGTGGACCTTCGGAATTTTATCCCTGAAGTTCTGAATATGGTTGCCAAAAAAGCCAGCGTTCACGGCATAGATGTGGAACAGAAGATTGCTCAGAATACGCCGCAGATTCACGGGGACCCCGGACAACTGCAACAGGTTCTGCTGAATCTTTATAACAACGCCATTGATGCGGTGGTGGAAAGACACGGTTCTCAGGGCGGCAAACTGATGATCAAAACCGGACGCACGGATAACGGCAAAGTGGGAATTGCCGTTACAGACAACGGCGCGGGCATCAGTGCTGAAAATCAGAAAAAGATTTTCTCTCCCTTTTTTACGACCAAACCGGTGGGCAAAGGAACAGGTCTGGGCTTGTCGGTCTGCTACGGCATTATAGACAGCATGGGCGGAACGATGACCGTCAGCAGCGAAAAAGGCGTGGGAACGACGTTTACGATTTACCTGCCGATAGCATAAATAAATGAATACCGGGTACGGGGTTCGGGGTACGGGCCCGAGCTGAAAACAGACCCTCTGACCCCGAACCTCGTACCCCGTATTCACTTCTCAATTAAAGGAGGTTTTTATGGAAAAAATGAAAATGATGTTGGTTGATGATGAGGAAAGATATCTTTCCACTACGCAGAAGCTGCTTTCAAAAAAAGGCTATGACGCTCTGACAGCAGGCAGCGGTACCGAAGCGTTGGAAAAACTGAAAACTCAGAATATCCATGTGGTGATTCTGGATGTCAAAATGCCCGGCATGGACGGCATTGAGACCTTGCGGGAAATTAAGAAACATTTTCCGCTGGTGGAAGTCATCATGCTCACCGGACATGCAACCGTGGAATCGGCTGTGGACGGTCTGAAAGCCGGCGCAACCGATTATCTGATGAAGCCCGCGGATATTGATGACATCGTGAACAAGGCGGAAGAGGCTTTTGCCAAACGTCAGAGGCTTGAAGAAAAAATTCGCATGGCGCAGAGCCGCACCTATATGAAATCTCCGAGAGAAATTCTTAAAGAGAGCGGCGGAAGCGAAGCGTAGTCGCTTACAGGGTTCAGGTTACAGGGTTCAGGTTACAGGTGACCTGCAACTTGCCACCTGCTACCTGCAACTTGCAACTTGCCTAAAAACAGGAGGTATGAAGGATATGACAAAAAAGATAAAAGTTTTGATGGTGGATGATGAGGAACAGTTCCGAAAGACTACAGCCAAGATATTGGACAAAAAAGGCTATGAAACGACCATGGCCGGCAGCGGCGAGGAAGCAGTCGAACTTCTGAAAAAACAGGCGCAGGATGTGGTCATTCTCGATATTAAAATGCCGGGAATGGACGGACATGAAGCCCTTTCCGAAATCAGAAAAATCCGTCCCGATGCTCAGGTCATCATGCTGACCGGTCACGGCGGAGAAGCTTCTGCCAAAGAATCGCTGAAGCGGGGCGCTTTTGATTACCTGAACAAGCCCTGTGACATTGATCTGATGGCGGCAAAGATCAACAGTGCTTATGCGGCAGTCGTCCATGAAGGCGATCCGAGAGCGGAAAAACGCGCCCGCGACATCATGATCCATGTGGATGACTACACCACCCTGACGGAAGACAAAACCGTTAAGGAAGCGATTGAACAGTTGATGAAATCCTTTGAAGGACTGGCAGCCAGCAATCGGATCATGGAAACCGGACACCGTTCTATTCTTGTTTTTGACAAGAAAAACAAGGAACTGGTGGGCATTCTGAGCATTCAGGACCTGATGCGGGGGGTAAGACCGGCTTATCTTTATGCCGCCAAACCTTCCACTGCCGACAGTATGCAGTATTCCACCATGTTCTGGTCCGGTCTTTTCACCATCCAGATGAAAACGCTTGCCAACAAAAAAATCGGGGAAGTGATGTCCGAATCGCCGCCCACTGTGAACGAAAGCACCAACCTGATGGAACTGGCAGATATGATGTACACCCAGGGCATCCGCCGGGCTGTGGTCATGGACAGCGACAAAAATGTTCTCGGCGTGGTCAGAGAGCAGGAACTTTTCTTTGAGATGGCGGATATTGTGACAAAAGCAAAATAAAGCTTTCAGCTTTTTTCAAACTGACCGCCTGACCGAAATTTGCAAAGAGATAATTTGCAGGGAGACAGAACTATGTATGACAGACAACTTGATGAACGGACAACCGAATCATCCAAGCTTCTGAGCTATAAAGACGGAAGATTCTATTTTTCCAAAAAAACAGAACGGAATTTTTTCTTTGCGCTGACAGTTGCGATACCGCTCATTTATATTCTTTCAGAAATCGGCTGGCTGTGATTTCATTTTTAAGTTTGGATGTCAGGAGGCAGGATAAGAGAAAAAAGTGAAACGCTTTTAATTTTTTATCTGTTTTAAACAGGTGTTACAGGCAGGAAGGAGAAAGAAAAGATGAGTGAAGAGAAAAAAAAGAAAGCAAGCGGTTATGATAAGTATGTTGACTGGAAGGTTTTTTCCATCCCCGTGGGACTGCTCATTCTGCTGCTGATTATTCCCACGCCCTCCAGTATGAGAGATGTGGGTGTGGAATATTCCATGGGCGCAAAGTATGTTCAGGACTACTTTGCAAAAGAATTCTTCCAGAAAGGCGCCAATGATCTTGAACAGTGGCAACTGATGGCAGTCCGTATGGCAGATGCTTATATGATGCTCGGTTCCTATGAGTATGAGGGATTTGCAAAACTTGATGACAAATGGCTTAAACAGAATAAAATCCGCACCACCAAAAAACATACGGAGGCGTTTAAGGCATGGGTTGCGGGAGTTGTTCCTGAAAAGTTTGAAGAAACCATCACCAAAGGCCGCAAGCTGAGAACGGAAGACCTTTCGCTTGACACGATAAAAGAGGATGATAAGGAAGCGGCAATAAAAGGCGGATTCCATGTGAAGGTGGCTGTGGGAATTATTCTCTTTGTGGTCGGATGTTTTGCGACAGAAGCGATTCCTCTTCCGATGGTCGGGCTTTGCGTGGGTATCATCTCTTTAGCGACCGGTATTATGACCCGAAGCGAACTTGCCGCATCTTACTGGGCAGACTCCACATGGTTTATCATGGGCAGTCTGATGTTTGCCAGCGCGTTTGTCAAAACAGGTGTGGACAAACGCCTTGCAATGGCAATGTTCGGAAAGCTGAAAAGCCTTGATGTCAAATGGATTACGCTTGCCATTCTCTGCGTGGTATCCCCGCTTTCCATGTTCATGTCCGATCATGCGCTGGCTGCCATGTTTCTGCCCATTATTATGATGCTTTATGCCACCACGACAGGTTCCGTGGGAAAAGAGGATCCGGAACTCGGCAAAATGCTGGCAATCACGCTCTGCATGGCATGCAACCTGTCCGGTTCTCTGGCGCCTTCAGGAGCAGCCCGAAACGTCATCATGATGAACTATGCAGAACAGATGTTCGGCGTCCGCATCGGATTCGGGCAATGGTGTCTGTATCAATTACCCCTGCTGTTCATTACCCTTCCGATATGCTGGTTTGTGCTGAACTGGCGGTTCAAGCCTGTGATTAAAGACCTGAGTCCTGCAATGGTTTATGTCAGAGAGGAGATTGAAAAAGTAGGCGGCAGATGGACACGGCAGCAGATTCTGACAATCTCCATATTTGCAGTCATCCTCTTCCTCTGGATTGTGGATGAAGATCTGCTTCCGCACATTTTCGGTTTTCAGTTCGGTCTCGGCACGCTGGCAGTGGTCGGCGCGATTGTCTATGTGTTTATCGGTATTGCCAACTGGCGAGATTATCAGACAAAGGTTGACTGGGGCGTTGTGTGGCTGTATGCCGGTGCAATCCATTTCGGCGCGGTTCTGGTTAAAACCGGCGGCGCGTACTGGATGGCAAGAACATTTGTCGACTCCATCGTCGCTCCTCTGGGACTCGGCAAAGGACTGGGGCTTCTGTTCAGCGGAAATGTGATCACAGCCGTTATCACCCAGTTCATGGCAGACGGTCCCGCGTGCGCCGCTGTCGGTCCTGTGACGCTTTCAATGGCAGGACTTGTGCATCCCGGTTCAATGCTGATTCCTTTTGTGGCAATGGGAACATCTTACGCATCGTCTTTGGCATACTGTCTGGTTATAGGAACGCCGCCCAATGCGATTGTATATGCCAGCGGTTATCTCGGACCCAAAGATTACTTCAGAGTCGGCTTGATTCTGTGGTTCATCAATCTGGGAATTGCCCTGCTCTTGTCCGCAACTTACTGGATGTGGATGGGATGGCCCGGATTAAAGCCGTTCTAAAGTAAAGATTTGACAACTTTTCAAAAGTTGTCAAATCTCGGATTCGCAGGGACAAACGCTCTGTATTTCATTTTAAGATTGAAAATTGGGAGATTTTCTGTTATCTTAATTTTCAATCTTTTTTTTTAACATGAAAGCATGAAAACACAAACTGTAGAGCGGACCAGACTAAAAATAGACAAACCCGCTTTACTGAGGACAATATGACGCTGCAACCCAAAAAGAGTTTATTTCACTATTTCTTCCGAACAGTTATGCAGATATGCCTTTACCCAGGCACCTTTTACGGAGAAATGTCTCAATCCGACAAATATATGCTGCCGGGTCCTTTTCTCGTTATCTGCGGGACAGTAAACGCGATTATCACAACTCTGCTGATGCCTGCAAGCACACCTTTTATGATATTGCTTTATTTTTTAAACGCAATCGGTATGCCGATAATAATCTCTTCTTTGCTCTTCGGCATCACGCGTGTCCTGTTCAAAGGAAGTTTTGAACAATTTCGGACCTTATTTTCCGTCACTGCATACTCAAATGTCACGGCGCTGTTTTCGTGGATGCCGGGCATTTCATGGATAGCGGTATTGTGGAATTTTTATCTGATCGGTGTCGGAATGGTCAAAGCGGGGCGCATCAGCGGCTTGAAGGCTTTTCTCTGCATTCTGATTGCGCTGGCGATTTTGGCGGCGCTGCTTGAGTTCCTTCAGATTCAAGATTTCTCGCTGCGCTCGAAATGACATGGAATGAGGCTCGAAATGACATTCATCCGCAGAGACACAAAATCCTGCGTCTCTGCCAAAAATCGTGTGAGAGAACTGAGAAATTGATTTTTCTGGAAAAAATACATTTTAATCCTGAAAACGGACTTGTATTTTGCAATGATACAAAATTCAAGCATATCGCCGAGCTTTATCATATTCGGGAAAAAGCGGAAAAATTAGATGCAACTGCCGTTCTGTTTCGGAGAAAATACAATGAAAACAATGATATAACTGATTCAAAACCTGTACTTTATATTTTTCAGAAAAAAAATAATTTTGACGACTCTGAGCATGAAAAATTACACGCCAAAATCTGGAGCGCAGGCGATATTGAGGTTTATTTCATAGTATCTGAACAGCTTGAAAAAATTTATTTCAAATCCATCGCCAAACTTTTTTCCAGACACCCCGGACTCCGAATTTCTGATTTAACATTATACCATTTTTGGATTTATGTGCATTAAACATTATCGGAAATAAAAGGTTTCCCGCATCTGTTCTCAGCCTCGGCGCAGAGAGCGCAAAGTTTTTTTGGGTAAACAGGAGCCGCAGAGACGCAAGATTTTGCGTCTCTGCCGGCCACAGTAGGGTGGACAGAGCGCAGGTCAGGCGACTGAAAGGCAGATGTTTCGCTGCGCTCTGTCCACCTTATACCAATTATACCAATTCGCTTTCAAAGATCGGCCCGGCTAAGATCAGACCAGTTCGCAAAGC
>DZCT01000641.1 GCA_022736535.1 Desulfatirhabdium butyrativorans
ATACGCAGAAAGCGGCAAAAGAAATCGGCTCGCTTTCGGTTACGAGTGTTGAAATTGCGGAAGGCACCGGCGGTCTGCTGAAAAATATGGTTTACGGCATACAGAAAACATCCGAATTGGTTCAGGAAATCAGCGCATCAGGGCTGGAACAGTCCGACGGCATCACGCAGGTCAACAGAGCCATTCAGCAGTTGGATCAGGTGATTCAGGAAAATGCGGCTTCGACTCAGGAAATGGCTTCTGCCAGCCGGGAGTTTTTCTCTCAGGCGGAAAGGCTGCTGAAAATGGCTTCATTCTTCAGCAGTTCCAAGACGGTGAAAAAGAATCTGGCGGAATTTTCAGGTTTCTCCGATAGCGAAGAATCGTTTGAAAAAAGAGAATATCCTGAAACTGAAAGCACAGCGGATGTTAATAAAAAGGGTCCGGAGAGACGCCATCAATTTTTCACGGAGAAAAAGACATTCGGAATTGCCGAGGCGGATGATGTTGATATGAGTGATTTTGAGCGATATTAGACAGGCGGCAGCCAGCCGTCTGCAAATTTCTCGCAAAGTCCGCAAAGTCCGCAAAGATAAAGATAAATAATACAGGAGATTGCAAGTATGAAAGACATTGTGACAAATATCCTTGAAGAAAGCATACGGGTAAAGGAACAGTTTGTAAAAGAAAACATTGAACTGATCATCAAAGGCGCGGACAGAATTGCCAAGACTCTTGCTTCGGGGCATAAGCTGATGCTCTTCGGAAACGGGGGCAGCGCGGCAGACGCCCAGCATATCGCGGCGGAATTCGTCAACCGCTTTCAGATTGAGCGACCCCCGCTTGCCGCAATCGCGCTGACGACCGACACTTCGATTATCACCAGCATCGGCAACGACTACCATTTTGATGAAATTTTTGCCAAGCAGATCAGGGCATTGGGAAAAAAAGACGATATGGCTGTGGGCATCAGCACCAGCGGCAACTCGAAGAATGTCATCAGAGCCGTGGAAGCTGCAAAAGATATGGGAATTTTTACGATGGGATTCGGCGGCAGGGGCGGGAAATTGGCGGAATGTGCGGATATGGTGTTTTCGGTGAAGTCGGATGTAACTGCAAGGATTCAGGAATCTCATATCACGCTGGGGCATATTCTCTGCGATCTTGTTGACAGAATCCTTTTCCCGGGGATATGATACCAGATTGCTGTCAAAAATTAACAGGGATGAACAGGCAGCATCATCTGCGCTTTTGTAAAACGGTTTTGCAAACCGTTTTACAGAAAAAAGCGATTTTCAAAATCGGTTTGGAAAAAAAATAAAGGAGGATAACATGGGAATTTTGTCGTGGATTGTACTCGGACTGATTGTGGGCGTGCTTGCCAAATGGATTATGCCCGGAAATGACCCGGGCGGCTTGATTATTACCGTTCTTATCGGCATCGGCGGCGCGTTTGTGGGGGGCTTTATCAGTTCTTCCCTCGGATTCGGCAGTTTCAGGCAGGGACCGTTATCAGATGCAGCTCGATAAATATTATAGCCTGCAAGATGCGTAGAAGCACTGGATTCCCATCTCAGTCTGACAGAATCTTTACCGGCACGAGCTTCAAGACTGTCGGGCGGAAGCAGCGGGACAGGAATAGGTTTGTCCACGTTTATCACGCGGATATCAAAACTTGGCAACGATGTGCTCAGACCTGTATTGTCTGTCACGGTGATGACAATGCCTGTTATGATGCCTACATCTTCATGTCCCGGGATTCCGGAAAGTTCGCCGGTTTTTGGGTTGAAATAAGCCCACGAGGGCTGATTCAAGATGCTGAAGATCAACATATCGTCAGTGTCCATACCGTCAACAGTTGGCACAAAGCGGTAAAACTCATCCTGATTCACGCTGGTCTGAGGCGTTCCCGAAATCGTGGGCGCGGTATTCAGATTTTCCACGCTGACGGCAAAAGGACTCAGTTGGGCTGTTGCGCCGGTGCTGTCTAGTTGGGCTGTTGCGCCGGTGCTGTCTGTTACGGTGATGACAATGCCCGAATAGGTTCCCACATCCGCGTGCGCGGGCGTTCCCGACAATGTGCCGGTATCGGCGTCAAAA
>DZCT01000180.1 GCA_022736535.1 Desulfatirhabdium butyrativorans
AGGAAGCATCAATGACGAGTGAAGAAATTTACCGAAAAATGAAAGCCCGGCTCGCCGCGTTCTACTCAGACGAGGAGTTGAGGCAAAAAGCCGAAATTGCCGATGAAATCAATCAACTCAAGCAGGAGAAAAACGCCGTTATTCTGGGGCATAACTACATGGAACCGGCGCTGTTTCTCTCTGTCTGCGACTACACGGGCGATTCCTTAGAGTTAAGCCGGAAAGCCGCCAAGACTGACAAGGACATCATTGTCTTCTGCGGCGTGGAATTCATGGCGGAAACAGCGAAAATTCTCAACCCGGAAAAGACTGTGCTGATTCCTGCTCAGAAAGCAGGCTGCTCACTTGCGGAAAGCGTTACCGCAGAAGATGTCAGATTGCTCAAGAAGCAGTTTCCCGGCGTTCCGGTCATTACTTATGTGAATACTTATGCTGATGTCAAAGCTGAGTGCGATTTATGCTGCACTTCAGGCAATGCCGCAAAAGTCGTATCTTCGCTGAAAGATCGTGCCGTCATATTTCTGCCCGATGAGTATTTGGCAAGAAACGTGGCGAGACAAACCGGAAAGCAGATCATTTTTCCGAAACTGCGCGCTGAGACAAAAGGCAAATCCGAACACGAGCCGGATGATCAGATGATCGGCTGGCAGGGACGTTGCGAAGTTCATGAGAAATTCGGCACACAAGACATTGCAGACATCCGAAAGCAATTCCCGGCTGCGGCTATTTTAGCGCATCCGGAATGCAGCCCCGACGTTACGGCGGCGGCGGATTTTGCGGGCAGCACGTCTGCCATGATTAAATATGTGGAAGAAACCGAGGCATCTCAATATCTCCTGCTCACCGAATGCGCTATGGGAGACAATATCGCGGCGGCGTATCCGAAAAAAGAGATACTCCGGATGTGCAGACAGCGTTGTCCCCACATGGAGAAAATCACGCTGGAGACAACGCTCAACGCGCTGAAATACCGTCAGTATGTGATTGAAGTGCCGGAAGATATCCGCGTCCGGGCGGCTCACTCCGTAGAACGTATGCTGGCTATCGGATAATACAGATGAAAAAACATGAGGTAGTGGTGCAGAAGCAGTGATTCAGAAACTAAGTTTTTTTTGAAAAACTTAGTTTCTTCAAAGTGCAGTCGCTACCTTTGCAGGACTACCAAACATGACAGAGTTAATCGAAAGCGACGTATTGGTGATCGGCTGCGGCATTGCGGGCTGTACGGCTGCCCTGCTGCTGGCGGACAAAGGCGTGTCTGTGACAGTGGCGACGCGCTCCCAGGACCCCCATGAATCAAATACTTACTATGCTCAGGGCGGTATCATTTTCCGCGGAAACGAGGATTCAAAAGACCTGCTGGCGGAAGATATTATTCGGGCAGGCGCGGGGCATTGCAGTCCCGGAGCCGTTTCAATTCTGGCTGAAGAAGGTCCGGGTTTAGTCAAAAAAATCCTCTTGGAGAAAGTCGGCGTTGAATTTGACTGCTCCGAAGACGGCGAATTGTCTCTTGCCCGTGAGGGCGGACATTCCATTCCGCGCATTGTTCACGCCACCGACGCCACAGGACGTTCCATTGAGATTGCACTCATCAAAGCCGTGCTGGCGCATCCGAATATCAGGCTTCTGACATTTCACACGGCTGTGGATTTGCTCACGCCTTCCCATCACTCGCTGAACCGGCTCTCCGTTTACGAGCCGCCTTCCTGCGCGGGGGCATACATCTTTAACCGCTCGACCGAAATCGTTGTCCGATGTCTCGCGACGAATACGATTCTGGCGACCGGGGGGCTGGGAAAAATCTTTCTGCGTAGCACAAATCCGGGCGGCGCGAGAGGAGACGGTCTTGCCATGGCTTATCGCGCCGGCGCGAATGTCATCAATGCGGAATTTGTGCAGTTTCATCCGACGACTTTCTACCATCCCAACGCGCCCCAGCATCTCATTTCCGAAGCCGTGCGGGGCGCGGGCGCACGCTTGGTTCATGCGGACGGCGAACCGTTCATGCAGCACTACGCGCCTGAATGGAAAGACCTTGCCCCGCGAGACATTGTGGCGCGCAGCATCCATCAGGAAATGCTCAAGCGTGATATTTCAAATGTTTATTTAGACTTGCGTTCTTATATTCCGACGCAGCGGATTCGCCGGGAATTTCCGAATATCTATGAAAGCTGCATGAAATACGGCATTGACATCACGCGTGATCTCGTTCCGGTAGTGCCTGCCGCGCATTATTTCTGCGGGGGCGTATGGGTTGACAAATGGGGACGGACAACGATCCGCAATCTCTATGCGGTGGGAGAAGTCGCCTGCACCGGACTTCACGGCGCGAACCGTCTGGCAAGTACGTCTCTGTTAGAAGGACTTGTCTGGGGGAAAAAAGCCGCAGAGCATATTCTTCGCAACAGTCATAAATATCAGTCGCTTCACAGAGAAGACTTTCCGCCCTGGAAGGACAACGGACTTGAGACGCCGGACCCCGCGCTCATCAGTCAGGATATGAGCTATATCAAACATATTATGTGGAATTACGTTGGCTTGGTGCGGACTGCCCCGCGTTTGAAGCGGGCAATTCGGGAACTCCGCAATCTGGAAGTCGAAATTGAGCATTTCTACCGCGTCACCCGTCTGACAGACAGCCTCATCGGTCTGCGAAACGCGGTCAGAGCCGCAATTACCGTCACAGACGCCGCGTGGAAAAACAAAATCAGCATCGGATGCCATTATCGGGAGTAGTATCCGGTTAATTTAACTCACCTTACGCAGAAATCTCGTTGCGGGGCTATGCCCCGCAACGGAGGACGGCGGCTCCGCCGCAGCCGGGGTTTTCCGTGTGCCGCGAGGCAGAGCCTCATATCCGGCGCGTTACGGGGCAGAGCCCCGTAACGAGTGTGCGTAAGATGAGTAATTTAATTCTGAAGAGTGCAATTCCGGAGTGCAAAAATGCAAAAAACGCTTCACTTATTTTCGCACTCCGGAACGCTTCCTGCCTTACAGGTATTGCGTTTTTCTGAAAATCGGAGATTTTCAAAGATAATCTGAGTTTTTAAGCGAAAATATTCTGCTTCAAATCCCCTTAAAAATATCATATCCGCTTTAAATATCTGAATAAAAATGATGAATACGGAAAAAGGCGTATTTAGAGTTACTTGTGTCTAATTATGATATATAAGACAATAAAATCAAAGCCGTATTCATTTCTCGCAGGCAGCTTGAAACTGAATGCAAAGCAACCCTATTCCGTTTGACTGTAACAGCAGAATGTTTTAAATAGACAGATACATTTTGTAAGCGTTTCAGAAGAAACAACTGCTTTCCTCCTGTTTCCGGGCCGAACGGGGGGAAATTTTTTTTAAATCCTTTTTTGCCCTCTGATTCCATCTCTGTACAGTCCGGAGTGCATGTAGAACGGGTTCCAAACCCGTTTTACGGTACTGATAAGCGAAAATAAGCGAAAAAATCATAATGAAAGCGATCTGGGAAAAAGTAAAAGCTGTAATTAAAGAGCGAATTCCGCTTCATATTTATAAAATGTGGATCGAACCGCTTGAGTTCAAAGAAGGGGAGGGAGAAGTGATTGCGCTTTCCTGTCCCAACTTTTTTTATAAAAAGCGCATTGAGGATCACTATCTTCTGATGATCGAATCGGAATTCAGACGGATGACAGGAAAACTGTATAAAATTTCAGTCGCTATTTCCGAAGAAAAAGAGAATCCCAAAAAAAAGAAACCGGACCATCCGGAGCCGGATGTTCAGTTAAGCCTTCCGGATATTCATGCGCCTCAGTCCGGAGGACGTCTTTTACGGAGGGATTTTACTTTTGACCGCTTTGTGGTGGGCAGCAACAATGATTTCGCCTATTCGGCAGCGCTTTCGCTTGCATCGCAGAAGGATTTGACGCAAAATTCACTCTTACTGCTTTCCTCAACCGGCATGGGAAAAAGCCATCTGTCCCAGGCCATCGGACATCACATTCTGTCCAATCATCCTTTGGACAAGGTGTATTATATTACCGCCGAAGATTTTATGAGTGAGATGATTCATTCATTTCAAAGCAACTCATTTGAATTTTTCAAGGAAAAATACAGAACCGGCTGCGATGTTCTGCTGCTGGAAGATGTTCATTTTCTGAACGGGAAAGAGCGGACGCAGGTTGAGCTTTCGCTGGCGCTGGATTATCTCTTCAATGCGGAAAAGAAAATTATTTTCACCAGTTGCTGCCGCCCCGGCGACATTCCCAAGCTGAGTGAACAACTGCGGTCCCGGTTTTCCTCGGGACTGATTTCCAATATCGAGCCGCCGGACTTCAAAACACGGATCAGGATATTGGAAAAAAAGGTAAAAGAAAACGGATACAATGTTCCCAAAGATGTGAAAGATTATTTGGCAAGCGAACTTTCGGAAAATGTCAGGCAGTTGGAAAGCGGTCTGATCGGCGTGACGGCAAAAGCTTCGCTGATGGGAAGTTCCATTGATCTCAGCCTTGCCGAAAGCGTGGTGAAAAATATTGTTTTGCAGCAGAGAGCCATCAGCGCTGAGGCGATTAAGAACGTGGTCTGCAAGCATTACAATGTTTCAATGGATGAGATGCTTTCCAAATCCCGAAAAAAATCGCTTCTCTGGCCCCGGCAGATTGCCATTTATCTGGTGCGCAAATACACGGATCAGCCGCTTCAGGTCATCGGAAAAAGTTTTAACCGCTATCATGCCACGATTCTTCATTCGGTTGCCGCAGTGGAAAAAGGTCTGAAAGAAGACGCTTCTGTCCGGAAACAGGTGGAATATCTTTCTCAGAAATTGGAATCCGGCAAATTTTAACACACTGAAATACGAAAGCATCCCGCTTGAGGATCGGCAAATAACCAACCTGCCCGTTTTCTCTGAAAATCATTTTTCATTTCCTATTTTCCTGCCGGTCTTTTATAAGCGGGCCGCTTTTCTGTGTTTCGGGATTTGAGGCGCCGAACCGCATTATCGGCGACGGCAGCCAATCGTCATAGGATATTGCCACGGCGTCACGTCCTTCTATTACAAAATGACTCGTCTTTTCTCCGGTTCTTTGCAAGCATGGCTTTTGCATCCATCGGGTAACATCAATATAACTGACCGGCAATACGGTAATATCTTTGCTGACATCTGTATCCGGCGCTTCGATTTTTACAGTTCCGTCATTGCCCCGCTTTGACGTGGCAGTAACCTTGCTCCCGGATGATCGGATATAATTATCTGTACGGATGAAAATCGCGCCGCCGTCCCCGTCTTCGGCATTGGCCGTAATGTCTCCGCTATTTAAAATAACAAACTTTGAATTTGTCGTGACATCGCCGCCCTTGCCTTCACCCTGTTTCACACTGCTGGTAATCCCGCCGTTGAGCAGATAAATTTCATTTCCCGCGTTCACGAATATCTTACCGCCGCCCGCGCCCTTTGCTTCGGTGGTCAGCGCGCTGTCGCCGAGCAACCGGAGCGAATCTGCCGCACTGAGCGTAATCGTACCCGCAGCACCGCCGTTTTCCGTGGCATGGCTTTCCGAAGACACGGATGACTTATCGTCAAGTTTCAGATTTGAAACTTCTATGCTTATATCTCCTGCCTTGCCTTGCCCCTCGGTTGATGTGCTGACAGATGACTCATCTGACATGCCTGCAACACCGCCCGCTCGGATAGTAACAGTTCCCGCGTCGCCGCCTTTTCCCGGAGATCGGCTTGCCGATGAAATCGCCGCGCTGTTGTTTATGGCAATGTCAGAAGCTTCTGCTTCTATATCGCCGCCTTTTCCCTGTCCGAAGGTCGCAGTCGTTACAGCAGATGAGTCATTCAGGCTGAGGTCATTTTCGGTTCGGATACGAATCGTTCCGGCGTCTCCGACAGAATGACTTACGGAGGAAATCGAAGCGCTGTCATTGAGTTCAAGACTGCGGGCTTCCAAGCATATTTCTCCGGCATGGACGCCGCCGGTAGTCGCAGCGGTGAGCGTTGCGTCATCTTTGAGCGTCACAGCATCATCCGCATGAACAGCAACGGTTCCCGCGTTGCCCGTCATGTAAAAATCCGCCCATTTTTCTCCGTCAAAAATAAAGCTTTTCCCCGCGCCGTTACCGGCATCCGCGACTTTGGCGACATCGCCTGTCCGCGCCGAAAGGTTATCGCGTTCCGAAAGGTCGGCAACCGTTGAGACATTCCCGTAAGGTATCCATTTCTCACCGGTATAAGTAAAATTCGCCGGAGTTCCGGCGCCTGTATCTACCCGGGCCACGTCGCCCGGAAAAGCAGGAAAACCCTCTCTCTGTTTGAGATCGAAAACCGTACAGATGTTGCTCAGTTTCAGCCACGCGATATTTCCGCTATAGACAAAACCTGCCGATTCGCCGTTTCCCGCGTTCCGTACAAGGACAATATTCCCTTCGCCGTCTTCCGGGTTGGTGTAGTCAATCAGTCCGTCTAATTCGGAGAGCGTGTCAACTGTAAATATCTCGCCGGTCATCTGTACCCAGTAATCTCCCACATCAAGAATCGCGGCTGCGGATTTGCCGTCTCCCGCGTCCTGAACAATGACAATATCTCCTGTCTTTGCAACACCGGACAGACCTTCTAATTCCGAGGGATCCGCCACTGTGTAAACCTTTGTCTCAGGATAGATGCTTGCCGAAGCAATCGCCGCTCCTTTGCTGAGATCAAGTTTTCCGACATTCAGCGTGATCGCGCCGGCGTTTCCCTTATCTGAAGCCGATGTAGCAACAGAAGCTTTGTCTGTGACAGACATCTCTTTTGCCGTGACAGAAATGGCTCCTGCATTGCCCGTGCCGGAGGTACCGGCGTATATTCCGGTATTCATTCCGGAATCATCGCCGGCAAGTCTGACCGAATCGGCAGCATCCTCATGACTCGCGGGGTCGGGACCGGACACGCTCAGATTCCCGCCGTGGCCGGATTGCAAAGCCTGTGTGGAAAGTTTGCCGCCGGATGTTATTTCCAGCGTTTTTGTATTTACTGCAATGTTTCCGCCTTTTCCGGGACCTTCGGATCGGCTCTCAACGACCGCGCCCGTTTCAACTGTGAGCGACGGCGAGTTCACCGTGATATTTCCTGCCTGTCCTGTACTCCATTCCTTTGCAGATGTGGCGATCAGGGCATAGTCGGAAACACGGGCAGATTCCGAAGCCTCAACAGCTATATCTCCGCCTTTTCCGGTTCCGTAAGATTCGCCTCCGAGCCATGAATCTGTTGAAATAGAGAATCGTTTTGTTTTTATCGAAAGGAGTCCGCCGTCTCCAGCGCCTCGGTCTTCATAATAGAAAGAACCGTTTTTGATTTGTGAACTGATAATGCTGACCTCTTCCGAGCCGGTGATGCGGATGTCGGAGCCTTTGCCTGTCCCTTCTGTATCGGCGGAAATTCTGCTTCCGTTTTGCAGAAGAACTTTATCTGCCTGAATATCAATGACTCCGCCGTCTTCATGGAGCGGTTCGGATAGGATTTGACTGTAGTTATCCGAAACAAACATACCCCCCCGGATAGAAATACTTCCCGCTCCGGACGGTCCGTTTACAGTCAGCTTTGCTCCGTTGGAAAGGCTTATATTCCCGGAAGTTACGGCAGATATTTCTCCATTGTCTCCGCTGATGTCTCCGCTGATTTCCACTTCACCCGCAGACCCGGCAGAAGTCATAAATATGCGTCCTTGGGGCGCGCTGAGATTGGCTCCGACCGCTTCTGTCTTATATCCATCGGCGGCATCTTCATATTGAAAATACGTTCCCTTTATTTCAATATCTCCGCCGATCACAGAGAGACTTTTACCTGCCGGAACCGCAAGTCCCGGGGCAAAATCAGGGTTATTATCACGCCACTCCCACCAGCTTTCATATTCCTGATCCCATACTTCCGTAGTCAGTTCGCCTTTTCCTTCAACCGTCACAGGAGCAATATCATTATCCAGAAATCCGAAAGCAGTCGGCTCGGCTACGGATAACATCTCGTTTTTCAAAGGCTCTGCAAAAAACTTCTCATTTTCTCCCAGCCGGAGATAATCCGCGGTACTCACATAAAAGGATCCGCTTAAATCCAGACTTGCATTAGCTCCGAACATCACTCCTGCGGAATTCAGCAGATACATATTTGCGCCGGGAATCGCCGAACGCAGCGTTCCGTCAATCAGCGAGATATTCCCGCCGGTCACACGGCTGATGATGTTCTGCACAGAATCGGGTCCGCTGAAAGTCGCGCTTTCGCGAGTGTTGATATTAAAGTGCTGAAAGCTGTGAAACAGGTTTGCGCCGGCTTGCTGCCCGTAGTCAGCTTTGATGTTATAATCAGGTCCCGACAGATTCAGCTTTCCGGCATTGCCGAGAGTTCCGTCCAATGTGATCTGGGCATACACCGGGAACGCGCTGAAAATAAGCAAAAATACGATAAGTGATCGCAAACAATTTGTTTTCATTCGGATTTTTATCCTTTTCTGTAAAAACGGACAGACCGCCTGTCAAATCAATATAACTATCTTAATTTCTTTATCTTTAACATTTTATTTACGCCTGAATTTTCTTCTCGGCATGATGAGTATATGATAACCGTAATCCAGCAGAATATCGGCTACTATTCCGCTGCCGAACCTCAATAATTCGATTTCCCTGTCTTCATCTTCCGGTGCGGTCATATTGATCCACAAAGTTTCCGGGTCTTCGGGACCTTCTGCGACATTAATCAATTCGACTTCCGGAAACTTCTCTCTGATCGTATTCATCAGTCCTTCGATAAGCTCTTCCTGTTTGAAATTTATTCTCATTTCAACTCCTTTTCGATCAGACTCAGCATTTCTTTTGCCATGGAAAGCTGCTCAAAAGCTTTCTTTCTGGTGACATTTTCATCGGAATAGTCAGCATAGTTTCTGATACTCTGCATCTCCGGCAGATAAGATTTCAGTTTGGCGGGATATATTTTTCGGCTGTGAATCAGCTTGCTGCTGAATTCAGCCTGAACCCATTTATGATCAATTTTATCCCTTGTTATGCCCTTATCCGCCAGTGCGGCAATTGATGCCTGTAAAACGGCATAATAAGCGCGGTTCGCGCAGGCATCATAAAAACCTTTGTCAAAGCACCATTGGGCGACATTCAGGTTCTCTTTTGCTTTATAAAAGAATTCGGTTTTCATAAGAAGCCATAATTCCGAACATAGAGACGCACAGCCGTGCGTCTCTACGTCCCATTCCTGTTATTCCGCAAGTTTTCTGAGCAGATAACCCGCATCGGCAGTGCCGATTTTTCCGTCTCCGCTTACATCCGCTTCTTTGGGAGCAAGGGAAAGCGTGCCTGTGCAGGCCTGCAACACCATCACAAGGTCTTTCAGTCCGAGTTCGCCGTTGCTGTCCATGTCTCCGCGCAGCGGAGTTTTGCCCTTTTCCGAAACTGTCAATGCCCAGATCGAAGATGTCAGGTCTGTCCGGAAAGTGATTTTTCCCGTGGTTTCGTCAAAAGTGAAACTGTTTTCCGGAAGCCATGAGTCAAACTCCTCCGAGAACCGAGCCGGGCATACATCGTAATTCCGCGCATCCGCATTCCGCAACTGACTTCCGGTGTAAAATAAAGCGAGCTGCATGTCTTTGTTCAGATTTCCCGTGATTTCCGAGCCTGTCGCCGCATTCAACAGGGC
>DZCT01000181.1:0-7175 GCA_022736535.1 Desulfatirhabdium butyrativorans
TAAACAGAAAGCATAAGTCCTTATCACGAAAGCACGATCACGAACACACCGCAGGACACGCCGCCGGCCCGTCCTGATGAGAAAACGGAATGCGGGCGGAAAAATTCTTGACGATGCTTTTATAACCTGATAATATCACAAATATTATTTTTGTAAATATCCGAAGTGTTCGGAATTTTGCCGATTCTGCAACTGTGCATCAGAAAAAGCGAATTGGAAATTCGCTCTGCAACGGAATATCGGGAAAAGCGAATTGCAAATCCGCTCTATACTGATCCGCTTTTGTTTTTTTGCCGCAGACGCACACAGACAGACACAGACAGATAGCTGAAAGCGGAATACGGCATGTATGCGGAAAATATGCCGTAAAAAACCAAAATTGGATTACTATACAACGGAATATCGGGAAAAGCGAATTGCAAATTCGCTCTATACTGATCCGCTTTTGTTTTTTTGCCGCAGACGCACACAGACAGACACAGACAGATAGCTGAAAGCGGAATACGGCATGTATGCGGAAAATATGCCGTAAAAAACCAAAATTGGATTACTATACAACGGAATATCGGGAAAAGCGAATTGCAAATTCGCTCTACAACGGAATGTGAGGTCAGCAACGATATGGATACAGAACTCATCAGCAGATACCCCGAAGGAGAGACACGTTCAAACCCCGTTCTTTTCATACACGGCGCGTTTACCGGCGCCTGGTGCTGGGAAGAATATTTTCTGCCTTATTTTGCAAAACACGGATACGCTTCTCACGCGTTAAGCCTCAGCGGACACGGAAAAAGCAGCGGACGCCCTTTTATCTGGCTCTATTCGCTTTCCGATTATGTGAAAGATGTGTCCAAAGCCGTAGAGCAGATGGAAAAGCCGCCGATTCTGATCGGGCATTCCATGGGCGGCAGGATTGTTCAGCAATATCTGACATCTGCATGGCTCCCGGCGGCGGTTTTGATGACGCCCGTACCCCATACCGGACTGTTATCTTCTTCTATGAAAATGCTCTGCCTTTACCCGGATCTCTTCCAAAAAATCAGGATGCTGAATATGACCCCGCGCAGAATGTGGGACTGTATGATTTCTTTGCAGGAACTGCGGGATATATTTTTCGGCAGGGACACGGACCCGGAAACAGTAAAAAAATATTTTCCCGGGTTTCAGCATGAATCTTACAGGGTGATATGGGATATGACATGGGCGGATTTTTTTATACAGCCTCAGAAAATAAAAACGCCGATGCTGATTCTGGGCGGAGAACACGACATCATCATTCCGCCTGAGATCATCGAGGATACAGCAGCAGCTTACCGGGCAGAATCCCATATTTTCCCGAACACGGGACACGCGATGATGCTGGATAAAAGCTGGCAGACTGTCGCTGATTACATACTCGGATGGTTGGAAAAAAATGTCGGGTGACAGGGACAGGTGACAGGTGACAGGTAAAACTGTTCGCTTGCAACCTGCCGCCCGTCACCTGCCCCCTGAAACCTGCAACCTGAAACCCGCAACCTGAAAAACGGAGTTGTCATGTATTTGAAAAAAAAGATATTTCCTGCTTTAATCATAGCAATTTTTCTTTATTCCGGCTGCGGCAGGCCGGGGCCTTCTTCTCCGCCATACAGACTGAAAGCAGACACGAAGCAGACAAATATTCCGGCTCAAACCGCAGACCGGAAGCCGCCCTTAATCGAGGCGGCAATATTAAATAATGCCGCCTCGGTCAAAAATCTGCTACGGGCAGGCGCGGACATCAATGTGAAAGACGCCAAAGGAAAATCTGCCCTGTGGTATGCCTTTGAGCATGAAAATCCGGATGCTTTCAAAGTGCTGGTGGAACACGGCGCAAACATTGATTTTGATCTGAGTTATGAAGCCGCGTCCCGCTCCTATCCCAAGATGAAGCTTTACAAGCTTGTAAAAGAATACAATCTGTTCTACCGAATAAAAAGCCGCATGAGTATGAACGGTCTGATGATTCTGGATGCCTATCTTTCCGAATTTCCGAACGGATATTATGTGTCTGAAATCGAAAAAATACTCGAAGATATTGTCAGAAGCGATTACAGCAGCATCAGAAACGCCGCCGGCGCAGGGGAATGGGAGCAGTTTCTTGAAAAATATTCGAGACTGGGGCAGAACTGTTACATGATTACGGCAAACGGTCTGAATGTCAGAGCGGCGCCGGTTCCGGATGCAAGACGGGTGGGAACATATATCAAAGGCGACAGAATTTTTGCCGTATCAAAGCGTGAAGGATGGATTCAGACAGACAGAGGCTGGATCAGCGCTGATTATGCAAAACAGATTCCGAAAACAATATCCGTATTGCAGCCTTATATCCGAAAAGCCGAACAGAAATTAAAAACCGTCCATGCCGCGCTCGGCATTGAACGCAGCGCAGACGCACCCCGGCAGCCGAAGATCATTCCGCATCAGCCGGAAGAAGCTGAATTTCCGGCAAGCGAGATAAGAGATCAGAAAACCGTGGCTGCGGAAAAAGAACTGGAAGAACTGCTCCGACATGCGACCTTGCCGAAATTGGAGGCTTTCATCAACAAATATAAAGATGACAGCGCCTGCCGTTCCCTGGTCATAAAAGCCAGAGAAAAATACAAATCAATTCTGCTGAATGACATGTAGAGACGCAAAATATTGCGTCTCTGCACCCGACATCATTATAGGATGAAAACGAATGTTACGAAAAATTTCGATATTCCTGATCGGCTTTTTCCTGCTTTTTTTTCTTTGGGAAGCAGGCATAGCCCGTGCCGAACTGACGCAGGATGACGCAGAAAAAAGAGACAGGATCAGATATGCCTTGCAGAGCGGCATCCTCAGCATATATGATATTCCCTTTGAAACATATATCGGATTGGAGATGTGGGATGAACTGCTCTTCATTTTTGAAGCAAACAACAAGAATATGATTAAATATGATCTGCCGGGATTATATTACAGCCGCCCCCATATTGTGGATAACACGGTCTGGGTTTTTGAGAACGCCGCGCCCGGCGGTGCAGGCGGTATTTATATTTTTAATGCCGACAGGCTGAACTTCATCAAAAAGCTTGAAAATAAAGAATATTCAAAATATGAGGGCGGTGTGAGAAAAATTTGCGGGCATACCGTCATATCCGGCGGATCCGATGAAGATGTTGACAAAGCGGTGATATGGGACACCCGCACAAATGATGTTGACATCGTAAAGTTAGGCGCGGGCCATTATGTGGCGTCTGCGGAAGTGAAAGAAGACAGACTTTATATCGGCTCCTGCGGGGAAATCATCAATGTCTGGGATTACAACAGTCTCGAATTTATCGGAATTTACACCGCCGGCAAAGAGAGTGCAAACTGGAATGAAAAAGAATGTATCACCGGAATTTATATTGTCGGCGGAAAACTGCTCGGAGTGGGAGAAAAAACGGTTTTTATATGGAATCTCGAAAGCAGAAAACTGACCGGCAGTTATCCGAAAATGCTGACCAACTCGACGGTGCTGTTTTATGAAAATTATCTGATTGAATACAAAGACGATAAATTGATTCTCAGAAATCCGGAAGACGGCAGGACGGTCAGATCGCTCAAAACAGAAAAACCTGTTGAAGACATGATTGTCACGCGGGAAAAGATATTTTCGACACATAACGGCGACCTGCTGGTGCTGGCATTGCGGCATAACAGAGGACTCTTATTCTATGATTTCAATACACTGAAACTGTTGAAAAAGATTGAAACAAACGGGCAGACGCTGTCTGCGTATAAAAACGCCGTATTCGCCACAGATGACAAAAGTCTCTACAAATACGACATTGCATATAAAGATACAGAACACTATGAGCGGTTTCTGTCAAAAATCAAGGCGGATAACATTATGTTAACCGACGGAATCTACTATCAGCTTGTGAAACGCTTTCAGGATTACCCGGAAGTGATGGCGTCGGTCGGCATTTTTCCCAAATTTTTAAGATCAAAAGAACTGAAACTTCAGCATTCATTCAAATATGCGAAAATCGGCGAAAGAACCGTTTCGGACCCGGGCGGCGGTCCCGACAGCGGGCATAAAGAAAATGTTTACGGCTACAAAGTGCTTTACGAAATACAGAATGACTCGCCTGATTATTATTTTGTAAATCTTGCTTCGGAATGGAGCGGCGAATACGGAAAAACATCTTCTTACGGAGAAAGCGGGGCAATCCCCGCAGACAGCGCCAAAAAAGGCTTTACCGAGCAGTCTTTTTTTATGCGGCCCGAGGAGAAATATAAAGGTCAGTTTGAAGTGGGCGAAAAAGAACCCTTAAATTTTCTGCTTTATCCCAAACAAATTGAAAGCGTATCCAAAGGATATTATGAGGGATTTATGAAAGCCGTCAGCAGCGACAATGAAGATATATCGCTGATTGACAAATATATCGGAGATTCTTTGGTCAAAGACTGGCATGAAAAGCTGAAACAGAGAAAAAGCAGACTCACGGGCAAGGATGAGGATTCGTTCTGGTTTTTCAAGAAATAGCAGATGTCCGAATATCATACCAATTCGTTATCAAAAATTAAAAGATGCCGGTAGGGCGGGCCCGGGCTGAGAACAGATTGTCCCCGCCGCACGGGAGGTTTATATACCCAACTGATAAGGCAGTCCGGCATCAGCGTCATCAGGCATGAAAGGAGACGAAATCAGCCCGTTATTAAGCAGAAGGGATTTTACAGTCTCCGGGCTTACCTGGAAATGATCTGCCGCATCTTCGACAGCAGATTCGGAGCCGTCATTCTGCAAAAATTCTTGAAGCGATGCTATGGGACAAAGAAATTCCGCTGCGAACGCTCTTTGATATTTCTGCCTTGAGGTGCGGAGGTCGGTGCCGGTTAACCATTGCCCGTTTGTCTGTCCGGTCAGGAGGTAGTCGCCTAAAAAACGTGCCAGTTCAAATCGCTTGCCGATGGGATGTTTTTTGCGCGGAATGAACTTGAACTGATTTCCGGACGCGGGTACGGCGACAGCAGCATAGTTGCGTCTGACAGGCGACCATTGTTCAACTTCGGATGCTTTGAGTCCCAACAATTCAGACAGGTTGTCGTTGTCTATTATGCCCTGCGGATTGCCGAGCGTCCGGCGCAGCGTCCCCGCGGCAGCAACGGCACGCTGCCAGGGTGCGCCTTGCGGAACTGACGCGCCGAAGCACGGTACAATCGGCTTTCCGGTCAGCCCCGGACTGTCAGCGATTTCCTCAATAGCGGTCAGCGATCTGCCACAGACCGGGGCATAGACCGGAGCGAGTTCGGAAAGAGCCGCAATCCCCATTTTCTTCTCAAGCTCCAATGCCTGATTCATCACTTGTTCCGGGCATTCGTCAGGGTCAAAACCCATTTCTGCTTCAAGACGCCGGTATTTTGAACTTTCCGCATCGGAGCGATCTTCCTGTATGAGTTGCCAGAGATTCGACAAATCCGTGTTTCGGCAATCCGGCGCATTGAGCCGGCTGATGACAGCGTTAATGAAATCTTCCACGCCGCGCTGAAAGTCGGTCAATGCGATGAAAGCAGGTTTATCCAAGCCGTTCAAATATCTGACAGACTGATTGTCATTGCTGCTCAACGGCGCAGCCCAGACCTGCATCACTTCGCCGTCCGAGGCAAATATGATCTGCGGCCATACAAACCCCTCATCGGCTGCGCCCAATTCATGCGCCATGCGCCAATCCGCAGAGGGGCGAAATCCGCAGGCGGCGGGAAGGGGTTCCCAGTTGAGCCGCCACCATGAAGATGCCAGCCAGATAGCGAGCGGATAGGCTGATACCAGCACAGACTCCTGTATCCTCCCCTTGTCCCAGATATTCTCATTTTTCATCAGATTCACATTGCCGACATGCAATGCAAGATCAGCCATGGTATCGCGGAACGCCGGCGCATCGTTTCCGACAGTCCGCCACTCATATATGAACTTGAATTTAATCATTTCTCATCTCATATTCCATAACCGGATGATCTCGGCTGCCAGCGGGTCTGACGCAGGCATAGGATAGCCGTGATAAGTCCCTGTTTTCGGGTTCTCAAGCTGTGCCTCCACAGGGATGCCGTCTTGAGTGACAGACCAGATATTCCGGGGCCACTCTCCGTTAAAACACTCGCTTATCAGCCCTTTGCAAAAACCGGATCGGAGATGATTCAATGCGGCTTGTCTTGAAAATATGCCGACCGCATCACACAATGACTTTCCCTGCCTCGGACTGCTCGGAGGTGTAAGTCCGAAATCCCCCGGATTCTTTTTATGTTCGGGATTTCCGCCGTATCGTACCTGTTCGGCAAGCGCCGAACAACGCTGAAAATCGCCCTCTTCCGGTTTTTTAACTTTGCGCTTGGGGTTGAACTGACCGTACCCTCTTTTAATTCGCATTTCTAATTTTCCGCTTTTCCGTTTTTTTCAGCCTCTGCTTTTTTGGACGACTTTTTCCCGGAATTTGTTTCTTTGGTTTCAGGAGGTTCAGGCAGTTCTTTGACCGGAGGACGGGGCAGTTCTCTGACCGGATGATGAGGCAGTTCTTTCAGAGAGCCGGCATCCGGATGAACCGAAAAACAGGTGACTTCGGCATTCAGAATGCCGCCGGGTTCGATCACAAGGTCTTTGCACATCACTTTTCCCTCGCAGTTTCCGGTGGAAAGAATAACCAACTGTTCCATGGCTCTGATATTTCCCGCAAATTTTCCGCCCACGGTCAGACTGCCCACTTTCATATCTGCAAAAACTTCTCCCTCCTGCCCGATAATCACGGTTTCTCCGACAAGAGTGCCTTTAACCGTTCCTTTTATCACCATCTTTCCTTTGCAGGAAAGCGTGCCTTCCATTGTCAGTCCCACATCAAGGACTGAAAAAGTTTCTGCTTTTTTCAACATGATATATCTCCAAAGGAAGATAAAAGTGTCATTTCGGCGAACGCCCTCTGTCTGTCATTTCGACGAACGCAGTGAGGAGAAATCTAAGATTTCTCGCTCCGCTCGAAATGACAATGCCCGCTCCGCTCGAAATGACAATGCCCGCTCCGCTCGAAATGACATAATGCCGCCGTATTGTCATTTCGACCGAAGGGAGAAATCTTTTATGACAAACCGTAAGATTTCTCGCTCCGCTCGAAATGACAATGCCCGCTCCGCTCGAAATGACATAATGCCGCCGT
>DZCT01000181.1:7275-9646 GCA_022736535.1 Desulfatirhabdium butyrativorans
TTTATGACAAACCGTAAGATTTCTCGCTCCGCTCGAAATGACAATGCCCGCTCCGACCGAGATAAACGGGAAGCGCAAATTTCTCAACCCCGCTTATTCCGTATTGACCGGAAAATCCTTCTCCAGCAGCAATTCCCCGGTCTCGGAAAAAACAAACACTGTCGCAGCGTCAAAGCGGCTCGGCGCAGGCTGACCTTTTGCCTCAAGTCTTACTGTTTTAAAACGGGAAATGTTGAAAGCCTCGCCGGGTTCTTTGCCGGAGGGTTTGCCTGAAATCAGTTCGGTTTCCGGAAGTGTCAGCCATCGGTTCGGATTTAACTGCTCCGATTTCAGCACAACAAAAACCTGCCCCGAAGCCCGGCTTTCATTCGGATCCGTGTTTTTCAAATCAAATTTCACTTCCAGAATTTTTCTGGATTTATTGTAGAAAATTTCAAAATTCTCAGCAGAAACAGCGGCAGGTTTTTCCGCAGACAGGGGAGATGCGGTTTCTGCGGGAATTTGCGCTTCATCACCGGCAGCGGATTCTTCAGACGCTTCGGCTCGGCTGTTTTCCGGCATTTCTGCATCCGCTGCTTTTATTTCCGTCGCTGCCGCGCTTTTATCAACAGGACTCTGACTGCCCCCGGCGCTTTCAGTCGCCGGGGATTTCTGCGTCGGGGCAGGTGTTTTTCCGACTTTCGGTTCAGAGGCAGACGGAGAAGTCTCCGTACCGGCTTTCTGCGGCGCGGCGCGCTGCTGTGCTGTCCTTGTCAGATGCCGGGCGCCGCTGTTTTCCTGAACCGCATTTCTGTAAAGAACATAAAAATAAGCCGCGGCTGCCAGCGCTGCAATCAGAAAAAGCATTCCCGCAAGCGCCGCGCCTTTGAGCCACCCGACATTTATGATTTCTCCGTGATCCCCCAGCAGTATCAGGGTCCACTGTTTCTTCGGCTTTGAGGATGTCGGAGGAGTGAAGAACATTACATCTTTTTCGAGGTTTCCCGGTAAATTTTCCATTGTCCGCTCTCGTGTTTTAATACAAGCTGTTTCAGTCCCACAGACCTGAAGGCATCGGATTCATACAGTTGAACAAAAGAAACACTGAGCATTTCACCGCTTTTTCTGATAACCGGCTCATTCTTTTTTGACACACGGATATAATCATATTTCTGATTCAACTGATTTTTATAAGCAAGCCAGGCTTTCAGATTCATGCCCTGTGAACGGAAATCTTCTGCATAATGGCTGCCGTATCGGTTCATGTCTTTTGACGACCACGCGTCAAGCCAGTCCGCAATCATGACGCCGATCTCCGGCTTGTCGGTGACAATTGCAGGTTCCTCTGCCGGAATTTCAGGTTGACGCACTGCAACAGCCGGTGCAGTTTTTCTGCGGGTTTCCAAATTGCGGCACGCGGCAAACAGCGGTTTTTCCGGTTTGTCCTCCGGCATTCCCTGCCAGCTTTCTCCGATAATTCTGAACTGCTGCCCTCTCTGCGTCAAAAAAAACTTTTTCGCGCCGATATACGCATCCCTGTCGGAAACGCCGACAGCCAAATCACATAAGACAGCATATATCTCTTTGCGCCGAATAATCAAGATATTTTTTGCTTCGAGCGATAAAGATGCCTGAGAAGATGACATTGTTTTTCTGGTTTTGCGCCATTCCTGCCACCATGAAATATCCGGCAGATACTCCTCGTCATAAAATGAAAGATATTCATGATAGCTGCCTTTTCCCAGCGCGTCTTTCCAGCCGGAGACCAGACTTCGGATGGCGGAAATTTCATCAGACCCCAGCGATTCATGTAAAATTCTGTCTGTAATGACAAAAGGGGTTCTGTTGAGCGTGATATAGTTTCGGATTTTGTCAATATTGCTGTTTTCCAGCACCACGCATCCGCTGGAATCCATGGGTTTAAGCGGCTTGTTTGTGCCGTGAAGCCAGATTGCATCGCCGGTTTTCCCGGCAGCCTGATCCAAAACATTGGGATAATCTGTGGGAAAAGCCCGTGTGCCGTATATGGGCGCCAGTTCCTTTTTTTCATGCTCTTTTATAAAAAAATAAATGCCTTCGGGCGTTTTGAGGTCCCCGGCGACATTTTTGGGACCCGCGGCTTTTCCTGTGGAACAGCGCATTCGGAACAGGGCCCGAACAGTTCCGTCATGCGCGTAAACAAACAGGTGCTGAGTTTTTTTGTCAACCGCAAGGATGTATTCGCCTTTGATTTCCGAAAAAAAGGGAAACAGTTCGTCGGCTGCGGATTCGGCTGTTTTATTCGGAGATACGGTTTCAGACGGTGTAGGCACATCTGCCGGAGGCTCGGATTCGGCTGCATTGTCCGGGGTTTCGGTTTGAGACGGCGCAGGCGCATTGTCCGGCATTTCGC
>DZCT01000182.1 GCA_022736535.1 Desulfatirhabdium butyrativorans
CGGGATATTTGGGAATATCCGTTAAATCTGAGCGAATGCGAAGTCCGCAGAATGCTCATGCACCTCTGGGAACTCAAAGACCTCTACTCGTATTACTACTTCTTTGACGAGAACTGTTCTTACAACCTCCTGTTTCTGCTTGAATCTGCCCGCCCGTCTCTGAATCTGACAGAGCAGTTTTCGCTCTGGATTCTGCCGATTGATACTGTAAAGGCAGTGAAAGAAGCAGGTCTGAGCGATACGGTTCATTACAGACCTTCAAAAGCAGGCAGGATCAAACAGAAAATCTCACAGTTGTCTGATGCTGGACAACAGCTTGCGCTCGACATAATTGAGGAAAAAACCACGCCTCAGTCTTTGGCTGAACAGAACATAGAAAAAGATGAGAAAATCGGCATATTGGATTTGGCAGCCGATTATCTTCAGTATCAGTATTACGCCAAAGAGGAAATCACAAAACCCCGATACCAGAAATTGCTGCTGGAATCGCTGAACATCCGCAGCAGGCTCGGAAAGCCGGAGGAAAATTCAGACGCAATGCCGACGCCGCCTCTGCCGGAAAATGTCCATGAATCCAACAGATTCGGCATCGGCATCGGCGTCGGCGATGAGGGTGTGTTTCAGCAGATGACTTACCGCCCCGCATTCGGCGATTTGTTAGACACAGATTACCGGCAGGATCAGGGCATTCAGATTGAATTTTGTCCCCTTGAATTGAGATATTATGATGAGGATAAAGACCTTGTATTGCAGTCTTTTGATCTGATAGATATTGTCTCAGTTTCTCCTGCGGACAGATTTTTCATGCCGTATTCGTGGAAAATCAGCACCGGCTTGATACGAAAAAAAATGCGTGAAGATTCAAAGACAGAAGAAGATGCGCTGCTTTACAGCGTCAACACCGGCGGCGGGCTTGCTGTTTACCATGATGTTTTCGGTCTGGCTTATCTGTTTTTAGAGCCGGAACTGCTTCTCGGCGGCGCATTGTCGGAGAATTACGCATTGGGCATGGGGCTTTCCGCGGGTTTGCTCAAACACATGACGCCTTCATGGAAATGTCATTTATCTGCGGAAAGCATGTATTTCGGGCTTGGCGACAGGCATTCTGCTTCAAATCTGTCTTTATCTCAGCACCTTCAGCTCACCCGAAACAGCAGCTTTTCTTTTGATATTTCATGGGAAAAAGATTTTGACGTATCTTCTGCTGAGGCTGTGTTGCGCTGGAATCTCTTTTTTTGAGGAAAAGTTATCCGGTTCCGGACAAAGCAGCAATGCAGATATGCCTGATAATGTTCCTGAATTTGCAAAGTTATTTTGCGATTGATATTTCTCTCTCTCCTGCTATAATTGTACTGATCCGATTTTGTTTTTTTGCCGCAGACGCACACGGACGGACATCCGAAAACGGATATACGGCATATAAGCGGAAAGTGTGCCGCAAAAAACCGAAAGTGGATTATACCGAATCCCTATCAAAAATTAACAGGGATGAACAGGATATACAGGATAACCGGTTTGAAATCTTGTATATCCTGTATATCCATGTTGAAATTATCTGTATGTTTTCAATAGCGATCCGATATTACTATAGCACACCTGCTAAAATTTCATTTTAGCACTCCGGACCCGAATCCGGAGTGCTGAAATGAGCGGAGCGAATTTTAGCACAGTGTAAAAATGCTGAACCCATTTTATAAGATTCGGCATTTCAGCACTCCGGACGCGGCGCGTGGGAACGAGATCAACTGCATAACTCTTAAAGATGTTTGAAAAATATTCCAGGACTGTTCTCAGCCGTCCCTACGGGACTGACTGACAAGGAGATAAACAATGCCTCTGAAAAAATCCCTTTTGGAAGAAAAACCCTTTATTCTTATTGTTGACGATGTTCTGAAAAACCTGCAAGTTCTGGGGAACATTCTGAGAGCGGAGGGATATTTCTTTACGCCCGCAACCAGCGGAAAGCAGGCGCTCAAAATAATAGAAAAAAGACTTCCGGATTTGATTCTGCTTGATGTAATGATGCCCGAAACTGACGGTTACGAAGTTTGCAGAATTTTGAAAGACAATCCGGCAACAAAAGATATTCCGATTATATTTCTGACAGCAAAAACAGATACAGAAGATATTGTTAAAGGTTTTGCAATGGGCGGCGTTGATTATATTACCAAGCCCTTCAGTCCCGCAGAACTGCTGGCAAGAATCAACACGCATCTGAAAATATTGAAAATCAGCAATGAACGTAAAGAATTGCTTCATGTGCTGTGCCATGATCTGGCAAATGCTTTTTCGCCGATTATTTCCGCACTGAATATTATTCATGACTATGCTACATATAAAGTTTTAAGAAAAGATATGGAAACAGCCGCTCTGAACGGTATGCGGATCATTGAACTTGTGCGGACCATACGGGCATTGGAAGACAATAAAATTGAGTTGAAACTGGAAAGTGTGGAACTGAAGAAAGCCGTAAAATCCTCAGAACTCATGCTTGAAAGAAAATTTGCCGAAAAACAGATTGAACTTGTTCAGCATATTGATGACAATCTGACAGTTTCCGCCGAATTCACTTCTTTGGTAAATTCTGTGATTAACAACCTTTTAACCAATGCCGTAAAATTTTCCTATCCGAATTCAAAAATCATCATTGAAGCAAAACAATCCGGCGATAACGTGACAGTTTCAATTCAGGATTTCGGCGTCGGAATGTCCGAGCAATTGCAGCGGGATATATTTGACATGAAGAAAACGACTTCCAGAATCGGAACAGGGGGCGAAACCGGAACCGGCTTCGGGATGCCGCTGGTGAAGAAATTTGTCAAAGCTTACGGCGGCGCAATCGAAATCGCGTCAAAGCGGGAAAAAGACTGTCCCGAGGATCACGGCACGGAAGTCAGGGTGATATTGAAATCAGGGGGCTGAAAAATAATTTGCGTGGGATCCCGCCGCCGGCACGCCCGCCGCGCCAATGTCTGAACTGTGATTTTCGGGATTAAGGGATTGACAGGATTTTTGCTTAAATATTTGGAACAAAACAGAGCCTCGTGAGAGGCGCAATACCGTAGGTTGGGGTGAGCCTGCGAACCCCAACACCTGCCGGATGATGTCGGGGTTCGCAGGCTCACCCCGACCTACATTTTTCTCTTAACTTAACGGCATTGCGGGGTTACGTCCCCGCCGTGCCTTCCGCACGGGAGCAAGAACATGAAACAGCAAAAGCAGCGCCGTTGCAATTACACAGCCTTTTGCCAAAAAATCTCCGAAACGGGTATAAACGGTTTTTGTCTGGGTGAGCAAAGGCACAGAACGCGTCAGCACCGCATCTTCAAAAAGCCCGGTGGTCGCAAGCACTCTGCCTGCGGGGTCCGTAAATCCGCTGATGCCCGTGTTCGCAGAACGTATCAGGGAGCGTTTGTTTTCAACCGCCCGAAATACGGACATGGAAAAATGCTGATACGGCGCGCCCGTTTTGCCGTACCACGCGTCATTGGTGATATTGATGAGCAATGCCGCATCATTTCTGACCATCGCTCTCGCTAAACTCGGAAAAATGATTTCATAGCAGATTTGCACGCCGAGACCGTATTTGTCTAACAGAACGGTTTTTCCGGCATCGCCGGGCTTGAAATCTCCCACATGCTCCACGATTTTGCCTGCAAACGGCAGCCATTTTTTCAAAGGAATGTATTCGCCGAAAGGCACTAAATGGCTCTTGTCATAAGTTCCCGCGACTGCACCGTTGGGATGTATGAGATATGCCCGGTTGTAGTAATCTGTGATATTGTCTCTTTGGGAAAAAGCCGGACTGCCGATCAGAAAATTTGTATTTGCCGTTTTTACGCCTGTTATCAGCATTTCGGTCAGTTCCGCGTTGTAAAGAAAGTAAAAGGGCGCGGAAGTCTCGGGCCATACCACCAGATTCGGATGATACTTTTGAGCAGAAAGCGACAAATCCATATATTTCTTCACGGTAAACACCTGAAACGCGGGATTCCATTTCTGCATCTGGTCAATATTGCCCTGAACAACGGCAACCGTCATTGAGGGCGAAGCGGCAATTGCTTTGTTCACAGACGCCACACGCCATTTTCCGTAAATCCACGTCATGCTGAAAAGCAGCGCGAACACGCTGAAACACACAATCGCCACCCGCTTTGAAATCTGTTTTCCCTGCCATTTTTTTCCGCCTGCATAAAGAAAAACAAGAAAACATGCGCTGTTGGAAAGCGCAATCAGAAACGACACCCCGTAAACGCCGAAGAGGTCTGACATCTGTATGAGATATAAATGCTCAAACTGGGAATAGCCGAGCAGTTCCCACGGGAATCCTGAGAAAACAAAGGTGCGGAGATATTCGCCCGCAACCCATAAAATCGGAATCATCGGAAAACACAGCGCCGGCTCGGCGCAAAAGCGATTCAGCAGGGCTGAAAATGCGGCGACATAAAGCCCGAGGTAGGCAGCCAGCAGAAAAAGCAGGGGGACGCAGAGATAGAGCGGCAACTGCCCATAGACTTTCATGGTGTAAACTAGCCAGTACGCCAGCGTGAGATAATGAGCAATTCCCGCGATAAATCCGAGCCGGAAACTTTCTTTTGCAGATACGTCTTTCAGGGCGGTCAGCAAGGGAATGAGCGCAATCCACGCCAGCCAGTCAAGGTTTGTTTTGGGAAAAGACAGCGTGAGCAGCAGACCGCTCAAAAGGGATAAGGCTATTTTTTGCATCGGTTATTTTGGCTATTGGCTCTTGGCTAAGAGGTAATATTCGCCGCCGGCTGACACACGCACATAAGTTGGCAGCGAGCAGGGCTTTCCGTTTCGTAAGCGGAATGTCTCCTCCGCTTTTTCAACCGGATTCGCTGATTTAAAAAAAGAGACGCGGGGCCATTGTGTAACTTGTAAGGCATAAGTTTGTAAGTTGTGAATGACTTACGGGTAACTTGTAAAAAGGTTAGCTTCTGAGGCTAATGCTATTCTTTTTTTAGGTGAATAAACAGCAATCATCACCCCCAATATACGCAATTGGGTTTCGGGCTAACCTGCCTCACGGCAGTTTCGCACTTGCCCCCCTGTCTCAGCCGTCAATTCTCACTCATCTCTGAATGTTACCGTCCCCTGATGATTGACGATGTGTATCTTGTTAAGCAATTCCCGTAATTGTTTTAAACCGTTTTGAAAATCCTCATAGCTTTTAGAAAAAGAATGTTTTGGCTCATGAACTATGTCTCTTTCTTCTTTATGGATAATACGTCTGTAAGCTGAATCGGAAACCCTGTTCGCCGCAGCTTTGTTATCCGAAAGAAGACTTTTTCTGATCTCCAACGCTTCTGCAATACTTATTTTTTCACCGTTATAATCAAATCCGATCTCAAAATTTGCCTTTTGTATTGCATGATTCAGTTTTATCCTTCTGGACTGTATTTTTTTTAATTTTTCTTCCAATTCCTTCGGATTAAACCCTTCGGCAGGTTTCTTCTCTTCATCACCGGCAGTATCACGGTAGAATCTCATTTCTTTGCTTTCTGATTCATGGAGACCGAGCAGATTTTCTATGAGCCGTATGTGACGGTCATATTCATTCCTCAATTCTATCGCCTCAAACAAAAACAGATTGCCTTTATTGTCGGGCATATGCTCACCTCATATTATCATCAAAATAAAACATAAGAAACAAATTATCTATACGGAAGGCGGACACACTGCGTTTATTCCGCCCTACTACTGTTATTCCAACATAGGAGTTATGCAGTTGAAATAGAAATCAGAGCGGGAAGCGTAATCGACCGCTCCGTTTCCCGCTCGCGGCTCTGATTTTCCGAACAAAAAATTCAACTGCGCAACTCCTAATTATATCAAATAATCACAAACTTTTTTATGGTTTTCACAATCTGTTCCGGCTCGTCAATAATTTGCAGAATATCAAGGTCTTCAGGAGATATCCGATTGTTTTTCATCAGAGATTCCTTAATCCATTCAATCAGCCCGGACCAGTAATCAGAGCCGACCAGAATGATAGGAAGGGGCTTTATGCGCCGAGTCTGAACCAATGTAACCGATTCAAAAAGCTCGTCTAATGTGCCGAAGCCGCCGGGCATCATAATATATGCCATCGCATATTTGATGAGCATGACTTTGCGGATAAAGAAGTATTTGAAATCAAGCTTGATCGTTGCATAAGGATTCGGTATCTGCTCATGGGGAAGGATAATGTTCAGTCCGATGGACGTTCCGCCGGCTTCGGCGGCACCTTTGTTTGCCGCCTCCATGATGCCCCCGCCCCCGCCGGTCATTACGGCAAATCCGTTTTTAGCAAACAGCGCAGCCAACTTTTCCGTTTTTTTATAAATCGGATCGTCGGCGTTTACTCTTGCCGAACCGAAAATGCTGACCGCAGGTCCTATGTCCTGAAGCGTCTCCACGCCTTCGACAAATTCCCCGATGATTTTAAAGAGACGCCAGGCTTCCCCTTTTTCAAAGGCATTAATCAGAAATTGTTTTTCCATAATTTTTCTTTATAATACCGGCATACAGCCGGCGATGTTAAACCCTTCAAGATTTTCCTTTAAAACCGATAATGATCTCATCGCCGTTTACAATCAGCGGGATTCTGTTGCTGCCCCCGGAATATCTGAGCATCAGCTCACGCTTGTCCGGTTCAGACAGCACATTGATATATTCCACCTCCCGTCCCTGTTTTGAGAAAGCTTCACGAGCCGCCTTTGTAAAAGGGCAACTGTCTTTTCCGAAAATCAGAATTTTTTCAGGCATTGCCTTTTCCTTGAAAATAAAATCTGCAAATCTGCCTGCATCGGCAGCAAACTGAGCGATGTATGTGCTTGTAATCCTGAGATTTCAATCAAATAAAATCTGATAAACAGGAAAATATCATTTATTTCCTTTCTTGTCAACTCATTCAGGCAATTCTGATTTTGACCCGCGAAGATTTGGCTGACCGCATTTTTTTTCCCACAGAGGACACAGAGATTTTAAAAACAATTCTCTGTGATCTCTGTGGAAAAAAACTCTGTGATCTCTGTGGGAAACTTTTTTTCCCACAGACATCGCGGGAAAGAAAACTTCGAGATAAAAATACAGTTTTTAACCCATTTACTTTTGATCCGATGAATGATATAGATCGTAAGTTTATACAAAAAGTGAACCACGAAAATATGACACAATTGCGTGTCGTTATATCGGCAATGTGCAGACCGGGCGACAGAAAGGACAGGTAAAACAATGGCTTATTCGGATAAAGACATTTCAGAAGATGCAGTTATCGTAAACGAACTGGGCCTTCATGCAAGATCAGCCGCCAAGATAGCGGAAATCGCCCGGCTCGCAGCATCAGATGTCTGGATCATAAAAGGCGGTGAAAAAGTGGATGCCAAAAGTATTATTGACATGCTGACCCTTGCATGTACAAAAGGTTCAAATATAACAATAAAAATTGACTCTCACTCAGATACTGAAATTTTGAACCGCATTGTCGCGCTGGTTGAAAGCGGATTCGGAGAATAGTCGGAGAACAGAAGGATATGTCGGATACAGAAACCCGTGAAATCATATTGCAGGGCATCGGCGCTTCTCCCGGTATATGTGTCGGAAAAGCTTACCTTGTGGATAAAGAAGGGGTCAATATTGTCAGAAGATATGTTGTCCCGGACGATGCCTTGCAGACTGAGAAAAACCGTTTCAGAACGGCTGTAAAAAAAGCAAGAGAAGAACTTACTGAAATTATCAGTGAATCTTCAAAAGAATTTCGGGAACATGCCAACATTCTTGAGACGCATCTCGTATTGCTGAAAGACAAGATGCTGTATGATAAAATTATTGAAAATATTGAACAGGATAAAATCAACGCGGAATGGGCGCTGAAAAAAGTTGTATCAAATCTTCAGGCAGTGTTTAAAAATATGTCTGATCCCTATTTCAGAGAAAGGGCGTCCGATATTGT
Organism: Desulfatirhabdium butyrativorans; assembly: GCA_022736535.1. Taxonomy (GTDB): domain Bacteria; phylum Desulfobacterota; class Desulfobacteria; order Desulfobacterales; family JAIFKL01; genus JAIFKL01. The sequence goes on from DZCT01000182.1 coordinate 7,955, forward strand.
TCATGTGGCTGACCGCATTATGCGGAATCTGACCGGCGCGGGAGCAGTAAATATTAAAGGTATTACCAAACGGGTCATATTGGTGGCAGGCGACCTTTCGCCTGCGGACACCAGCCAGATACAATTGGAAAATATCATGGGATTTATCACCGACAGGGGCGGCATCACATCTCATACCGGCATCATTGCCCGGACGCTTGAAATCCCCGCTGTTCTGGGGCTTGAACATGCCACGCATGTTATCAGAAACGATGATATTATTGTTATTGACGGCTCCAGCGGCGAAGTGATTGTTCATCCTGCCGAAGAAACCCTTGTAAAATTTGTCAAACGCAGGCTGAAATATGAGGCATTCAGAGCCGCGATTCTCAAGGGAAGTCATTTTCCGGCAAAAACCGTTGACGGCGTTACGGTCAGCATCATGGGAAATATCGAACTTCCCGAAGAAGTGGTATCTGTCAGAGACAACGGCGGAGACGGCATCGGACTTTATCGGACAGAATTTCAGTATATGAGCCGGTCCGTTTTTCCTGATGAATACGAGCTGTTTGACAAATACAGAGATGTTATTGAAGTCATGTCTCCAAAGCCGGTAACGATCCGAACATTAGATATAAACGGCGATAAGGCAATATCAGACCGGCGGGATGCGGATGAAGAGAATCCCGCGCTGGGACTTCGCGGCATTCGCTACTGTCTGAAAAATCCGGAGGTTTTCAAAACACAGTTGCGGGCAATTTTACGGGCTGCGACATTCGGAAACGTCAGGGTTATGTTCCCGATGATCTGCTGTTTCGGCGAAATTTCAGAGGCAAAACAGATGCTCAAAGCGGCTGCCGACTCGCTGGAAAAGGAAGGCGCAAAGTTTAACCGGGAAGTTGAAGTCGGTATTATGATTGAAGTCCCTTCGGCAGTGATTACCGCAGACCTGATGGCGGAAGAGGCTGATTTTTTCAGTATCGGAACCAATGATCTGATTCAGTATTCCTTGGCGATAGACAGGGGAAACAAATATACTTCGCATCTTTATCATCCGCTACATCCCGCGATTATCCGTATGCTCAAACATGTGTCGGATGTGGCAAAGGAAAAGAATGTAAAGCTTTCCATGTGCGGCGAAATGGCAGGAGACCCTTTCAACCTGCCGATACTTTTAGCTTTGGGAATAGATGAATTAAGCATGAATCCGCAGTCCATCCCGGTGATAAAGCGGATGATAAGGTCTCTCAAAGCGGAGGATACCCGAATATTGCTGAAAGAGATTCTCAGACAGAAAACTTCGGCGGACATCATGGAAGTGCTGAACAATGCCTACGGCGATCTGGTTTCCGAGGTGCTGAACGGTCAGATGGCTATCTCCGCCGCACGTCAGCGCGCGATAAACTGAAACAGGATTGACAGGATTTCAGCCCATGGGTAGTGGTGTAGAAGAGGTGATTTTCGGGGTGTCATTCTGAGCGGAGCGAAGAATCTCATTTTTTATAATACTCTGTTATAATAAGAGATTCTTCACTGCGTTCAGAATGACAGTGAGAGGGTTCATCACCTATTCTACACCACTACCCCCCCATGATGTCCGAACCCTGATTCGTCTGATTATCAGACTTTATCGGAAATAAAAAAAAAGGGGTAGTCATATAGTATTGGTGATTTCCTTTCTGATCATAGCGTTATAATGATG
>DZCT01000642.1 GCA_022736535.1 Desulfatirhabdium butyrativorans
GCGTATAGCCGATAAACCATGCGTCATGCTGTTCGTTGGTGGTGCCGGTTTTGCCGGCGGCTGGGCGGTTCAATGCCTTGATTTTATAGCCTGTCCCGTGTTTGACTACCCCCTCCAGCAGGCTGGTCATAATATAGGCGGAGTTTTTCGCGATGACCCGTTCTTTTTCAAAACTCATCTCCTGAATTTCTTTTCCGTCCCTGTCAATGATTTTTGTAATAAAAACAGGCTGAACCAGTTCGCCGAGATTGGCAAAAACCGAGTATGCGGTTACAAGTTCAATCAGCGAGACAGCCGAAGACCCGAGCGCCAGCGAAAGATCCGGATACAATTCCGAGGTGATGCCGAGTTTTTTGGCGTATTTGATGACGGTTTTAACGCCGATGTCTCTCATCACCTGAATGGTTGCCAGATTCCGGGATTTTGCAAGGGCTTTTCGGAGAAGCGTGGGACCGTAGAATTTCCGGTCGTAATTTTTGGGTTTCCATTGTTCCGAGCCGCCGTCATAGACAATGGCATTGTCAATAATCACGCTGGCAGGCGTGTATCCTTTGTCAATGGCGGCGCCGTAAACAATGGGCTTGAAAGCCGAACCCGGCTGCCGTTTTGCCTGAATTGCCCGGTTGAACTGCGTTTCTCTGAAATCCTGTCCCCCGATCATTGCCTTTACAAGCCCGGTTCCGGATTCCACACAGAGCAGCGCGCCTTGAACTTCAGGCTTCTGCTCCAACACCGCGCGCCATGCCGCGTCTTTTTTTTCTCTGAGTTTCACTGAAATGACATCCCCGACCCGGGGCGGATGTCTCGTATTTCCCGCCCATTTCATATCCTCAGCACTGACGACAGCCCGTTCCTTGCCGATCCGAACCGTCAGCATCTCCTCATCCTCGCCGGTTCCGATCACCACGCCTTCTGTGATTTTTCCCTCATAAAGCCCCCGGTCATCCTGCTCCAGTTCGGTCTGAAGTTTCTTTGAAAAAGATTCGATTTCCGAGACAGCAAGATGTTTTGACTTTCCCCGGTATCCGTGGCGTTTATCCAATTCTCTCAAGCCCTTTTCAACTTCCGCCTGAGCGGTTTTCTGCATTTCAATGTTGACTGCGGTATAAATTTTCAAACCGCCCTCATACAGCAGTTGCGGACCGAATACTTTTTCAATATAACGCCTTACGTGTTCGGTATAAAAAGGCGCGGCTTCAATGAACCAGTTTTTTCTCGGCTTGATGTCCAATGTTACAGACGCTGCTTTTGCAGATTCCGATTCACTGATACAGCCTTCTTCAACCATCCGTTTTAATACATATAGTTGCCGTTCTTTTGCTCTTTCCGGATGCAGAAAGGGCGAATCTCTGCCCGGGGCTTTGGGCAGGCCCGCCAGCATGGCGCATTCTGCCAGATTCAGGTCTGTTACGGATTTTCCGAAATAATTTTCCGCCGCCGCGCCCACGCCGTAAGCGCCGTGTCCGAGATAAATCTGGTTCAGATAGAGGAACAATATCTCATCTTTGCTGAATGCCTTGTCAATGCGATAGGCAAGAATCGCTTCTTTCAATTTTCGCTCATAGCTGCGTTCAGACGTGAGCAGAAAGGATTTTGTGACCTGCTGAGTAATGGTGCTGCCGCCCTGAACCACTTCTCCGGCTTCGAGATTTTTGAAGAATGCCCTGATAATGCTGCGGTAGTCCACGCCCGGATGCTCGAAAAATCTTGAATCTTCCGCGGACACAAAGGCATTAATGAGGGTTTTCGGTATCTGAGACATGAGACATAGGATTCTGCGTTCTTTGTAAAATTCGGCGATTTTCCGATTGTCGTCCGAGTAAACAGCGGTAATCAGCGGGGGACGGTAGTCTTTCAGGGATGAAATCTGAGGGAGGTCCTTGCTGATACGGGAGTAAAAAGACCATGCGTAGAAGCCCCCTGCCGCGCAGCACAACAGGATAAAAAGCGTTGTCCACAGAAAGTATCGGATGATTTTTCGGACAAAACTTTTTCGGGGCGCCGGGCTGTCTTTTTCATTTTCTTCAGTTATACGTCTGTTTTTTCTCATAAGAAATACTTCCGATTTTTT
>DZCT01000183.1:0-2180 GCA_022736535.1 Desulfatirhabdium butyrativorans
TTTTATGCCACTTCCGTTTTCTTGTAGCCCGGCTGAATGACGGTTCTCGGCGTCTGGTTTCGCCAATCCTGCGGGGGAACCACGTCCATGATTAAACTCAGACGACCCTGCTTTAAAAGCCGCTCGTAGATCATAAACCACGCGCAGGGCTGATCTTTGTTGATTTCGCAACTGCCTTTGTTCGTGCCGCCGCAGGGTCCGTTATACAGACCTTTGGCGCACATGGTCACCGGACAGATACCCCCGGTCATTCCCAGCACGCAGTTGCCGCAGGAACGGCATCGTTCTTCATACCATCCCACATCCTGATTTACACCGATAAAGGTTGTATCAACCGCAGGGAAAACCGGCTTTTCCGGGTATCTTTCCGCCAAAAACTGAATGCCCGCGCCGCAGGCCATGGAAAGAAGGGCTTCGTAATTTCCCACAAGCGAATCCAATGCCTCGAGATATTCCCGGTCGCACTGCCGTTCCACCGTGAACTTGCTGATTTCAATCGGATTGTTTTCCAGCTTCCGAGCCATGTCCAATTCTGCGGTGAGAACATCCACTTCTTTTTCTCCGCCCGCAAGACACACGGCAACACAGGTTCCGCATCCGATGTTCAGGACTTTCTTGTAGTCCTTGAGCATATTTTTTATATCTTCAAAAGATTTCCTTTTGGCTACTATCATCTGTTCTCCTTGTTGTTGGCTGCTATTCAGTGAAGGCTGGCATTTCATGCCCGCCCTACCGAATACTGTCATCTGATCTCTTTGTTGTCTGCTGCTGTTTGCAGGGTGGGCATTTCATTTTATTAAAAAAATGCCCACCTCACAGCAGCAAGCCGCCAAATAACTGTTATTCCATTTCAGGATGGAAAACATTTACTTCTTTGAGATCATCTCCGAGGTATTCACGTTCTCTGGGTCCGAGTACGCCCAAAGAGAGACAGATGAGGGTCCACAGGTGAACAACAGGGTAATGTCCCCCGTAGTGATCGCTCAACTCATGAATCTGAGCATGACAGTTATGGCACCCCGCAATACAATAATCCGCTCCGGTTGCCTTGATCTGCTCATCTTTCAGCTTGCCGTAAGCCAGCCGCTGATACTTGTATCCGGACTGAAGGAATCCGCCGCCCCCGCCGCAGCAGTAGTTATTCGATCTGTTGGGAACCATGTCAATGAAGTTTTCTTCCCCCACAACCGATTTCACCACAAAACGCAAATCTTCCGCAATCGGGTCTCCGTAGCTCTTCCGCACAATCTGGCACGGATCCTGAACCGTAAACTTGATTTTCAGGTCTTTGTTCCAGTCGGAATTGACTTTCAGTTTGCCTTCACGGATCCATTTTGCATAATATTCATAGATGTTTTTGACAACAACTTTGTGCTCAATATTGAATTTTTTCAGTCCTGCCAGGACTGAGAAGGTGACGTGCCCTCATTCCGTATTGAGATAAGTTTTACACCCGAGTGCATCTGCCTGATTAATCGTCGTTCTGGCGAGTGTTTCCCATGCGTTATTGTCAGCAAGGAACATGCAGTAGTTTTCTCCGCCCCATCCTTTGCTGCCGTAAGTCCAGTTGACTCCGGCGAGATGAAGAATTTTCCATAACGGCACCATCTCATCAGGCTCTGTCACCGGCTCTCTGGAGTTCTGATTCAGGAAGAACTCTGCGCCTTCTTTGTCAATGGGCGCTTCCATTTCGGCAAATTCAGGCTGCGCTTCCCGATACTCCTCAAGCACATCATTTACCACAAAGCCGAAATCTTCAGGAGATGTTCCCATCGCACTGCGGCTTTCGTTTCTCAGCGCCATGTCGCAGGAACCGAGAATACCCTTGGGGCGAGTTTCTCTGGGCCAGCTTGCCCGTGCGTTATAGACCAACTGCGGAATGTCAATTTTCATGGGGCAGACGTAAATGCAGCGCTGGCACATTGTACACATCCACACCCAGGGCGTACTCATGATTTCTTCATCCATTCCGAGCGCTGCCATACGCAGGAATTTTCTGGGGTCCATGCCTTCCAAGCCTGTGGCAGGACAACCGGAAGAACATGCGCCGCATGTCAGACAGAGGTTCAGATTCCCGCCCGCGGGGAGGAGTTCCTTCACCTTGTCCATGAAGATGCTCTTCTTCTTTCCGCCGAGTTTTATTGCTTCTTCAGCCATAATTCCTCCATGTATTTCTTCAT
>DZCT01000183.1:2280-9570 GCA_022736535.1 Desulfatirhabdium butyrativorans
GGCAACATAAAGAAACCTTCAATATCTAATTCAATACCCATTTTTTCAAGGGGTTTGGTCCAAGTTTTTTGATATGCTCGGTCATTTCTTTTGCATAAGCCGCAAAGGTGGGGCCTTCGCCCGAAGAAAGGTTATACATCCTTACCCTGTCGCCTTCGAGACCGATTTCTTCCAACAGCATCCGAACATGATTGACCCGTTCCCGGCATCTGAGATTCCCTTCATTATAGTGGCATGTCCCTTCCAGACAGCCGACGCAGTAAACGCCGTCCGCGCCCATCTGAACAGCTCTGAGCAAATGCATGACATCCACTTTTCCGGTGCAAGGCACTCGTATGATCTTAACATTTGACGGATATTCCAGTCGCATGGAACCTGCCAGGTCCGCGGCCGAATATCCTCAATATTCACAGCAAAACGCAATAATTGTCGGTTCAAAATCCGCCATTTTTCCTCCTGGTAGGTAAGGGGTTCGGGGTGAGAGGTGCGGGGTATGTCCATGCCCCGTACCTCTTACCTCTTACCTCTTACCTCTCACCCCTTATCTAAACCGCTTCCAGCAACGCATCAATTTTACAAGCGATCTGATCGTCTTCGTAAAAGTTTAACTGAATGGCCTGTCTCGGACAGACACCGGCGCATACACCGCATCCGTGACAAATCGCCTCATTGATCTCAATGACTTTTGCTGTCGTATTGAAAACAGGCACGCCGAAAGGACAGGAGCGCACGCAGGTCAGGCATTTCACGCAATGATCCGTATCCACTTTTGCCGTAATTGCGGAAAGCTTGATTTCGTCTTTTGCCAAAAATGTCGTTGCCCTTGACGCGGCAGCCTGAGACTGGGCAATAGACTCTGAAATCAGCTTGGGACCGTGAGCCGTGCCGCAAAGGAAAACGCCCTCGCTGGGCATGTCCACCGGACGAAGCTTCACATGCGCTTCGATAAAGAAACCTTCCGGGTTGCGGTTCAGTTTCATGATTCCGCTCAGTTCTCCTGTATCTTCGGCAGTCATTCCCGCGCTGAGGGTCAGCAGCTCCGCTGTAATCTCCACATTCTGTTGCAGGATATGATCTTTTACCGTAACGACAATGCCTTCGGGAGAACTTTTCACTTCCGGCGGCGCATCTTTGTCAAAGCGGATAAAAATCACGCCCTGTTTTCTCGCTTCTGTGTAGTAATCTTCCAGCAGTCCGTAGGTCCGAATATCGCGATACAGCACAAAAACCTGCGCGTCGGGATTGAGTTTTCTGATGTGAAGCGCGTTCTTTACCGCGCTCTGACAGCAGATTCTGGAGCAGTTCTCGTTTTCCTGATTTCGGGATCCCACGCACTGAATCATCACCACGGTTGACAGATCGGATGCGCCTTTTGTCTCTAATCTGTCCGTCAGTTCCACCTGAGTGACCACGCGCGGATCCTGCCCGTAGAGAAATTCTTTGGGCTTGTATTCTGTCGCGCCGGTGGCAACGATAATGATGCCGTGCTTGATGTTATGCCGCTCCGAACCCGCGACGACTTCAGTGGCAAAATTGCCCTTGAAGCCTTCAAAGCCCGCAATCCGGGCATTTGCAAGCACCTGAATCTTCTCATTTGCCTTCACTTCGGCAATCAGCTTTGAGAGATAGGCGCGAATATCATCGCCTTCAATGGTATGGTGAAGTTTTCGTGCAAAACCGCCTAATTCCGAATTTTTTTCCACCAAAAACACTTGAAAGCCCTGTTTGGCAAGACCCAGCGAGGCATTCATTCCTGCAATGCCGCCGCCGATCACCAGCGCCTGCTTGTTGATGTGAACGACTTTTTCCTCAAGCGGCTTCAGCTTTGCGGCTCTGGCAACTGCCATGCGAACAAGGTCTTTGGCTTTCTGGGTGGCAATTTTCGGATTGTTGGAATGAATCCATGAATTCTGATTCCGAATATTTGCCATTTCAAAGAGATATTTGTTCAGACCGCAGGCTTCAAGGGTTTCCATGAACATGCCCTCATGAGTTTTGGGACTGCATGAGGCAACCACCACCCGATTCAGCTTGTGTTCGATAATCTTTTCTTTGATCTTGTCCTGCGTATCCTGAGAACAGGTAAAGAGATTTGAATCCGTGAACACGACATGGGGAAGCGTTCCCGAATATTCCTGAACTTCCGGCACATTCACGATGCCGCCGATGTTGATGCCGCAGTTGCAGACAAACACGCCGATGCGCGGTCCCTGCCCCGTCACATCTATCTGCTCCGGAACTTCCACCCGCCTGATGTCTTTTCCTCTTGACTCAGAGAGATCACCGCCCGCCAGACATGCGGCAGCGCTGGCTTCGGTCACGGAACCCGGAATATCTTTGGGTCCCTGGAACAGACCGCAGGTATAAATTCCTGCACGGTTGGTCAGCACGGGCGCAAAGGGATCGGTTTTCACAAACTTGTAGTTGTTCAGTTCAATGCCGAGACGCTGCGCCAGTTCCACGGAAGTCTGCGGTATCTGCAAGCCCACAGACAATACGACCATGCTGAAGATTTCTTCATTCATCGCGCCGGTTTCGTCTGCAAATTTCACTTTCAGATCGCCGGTTTCAGGCTCTTCGGTAATGGTATGAATCCGGGCTTTTACAAACTTCACGCCATCTTTGTATCTGGCGCGGTTGTAATACTTTTCATAATCCTTGCCGAAGGTTCGGATGTCCATGTTGAAGACGGTGCAGTCCAAAGCGCCGTGAACATGCTCTTTGGCGATCATTGCCTCTTTGATGGCGTACATACAGCAGACCGAGGAGCAGTATCCGTTGCCGCTGCGGTTCGTATCCCGTGATCCCACGCATTGCAGCCATGCGATTTTCTTGGGTTCTTCTCTGTCCAAGGGCCGCATGAGATGACCGAAATAGGGACCCGATGCGCTCAAAATTCTTTCAAATTCCTCGCTGGTAACGACATTCGGATATTTGCCGTATCCGAGGTAGTCAAGCTTTGAGGGATCAAATCCCTGACTGCCGGAGGAAAGAATCACAGAGCCGACCGTAAGTGATGACTCACGCTCTTTGTCGTCATAGTTGATTGCCTTTGCGATGCACATATTTTCGCACAGACCGCAGCCGATGCAGGTGTCGGTGTCTATGGCAAAGGCAAGGGGAACGGCCTGAGGGTACTCAATATAGGTTGCCCGCCGGTCGTCAAGTTTCAGGTTATATTCGTTGACAGCAGTTACCGGACAATGCCTTGCACATTCTCCGCATCCGGTGCATTTCACCGGGTCAATGTAACGGGGGCGGTTGACCAATGTGACGTTGAAATTTCCGGGTTCGCCCTCGATGTTTTTGATTTCACTGTTGGTAATCAGATTGATATTGATATGCCGGCCGACCTCGACCAGTTTGGGAGAGATGACTCACATCGCGCAGTCGTTGGTCGGAAAGGTCTTATCCAAGCGAGCCATCATGCCGCCGATGGTGGGCGATTTATCAACCAGATATACATTATAATCCGAATTTGCCAGATCGAGCGAAGCTTGCATACCCGCAATACCGGCGCCGACAACCATCACTGATCCGCTTTTTTCAGCCATAAGTCCTCCATTTGAATATGTAAGGTAAGAGGTAAGGGGTGAGAGGTCAGAGGCGGCGTCCGAACTTTCCCCCTGACCTCTTACCCCTGACCTCTCACCCCTTATCTACAGCGCTGCAAATACAGGTATCTTGTTTTCCATGCCTTTGAATGTGACCATGTTGGTCTTTTCCATATCGGCAAGGAGGTAGGAAATCCGTCCGAGATGAATGCCCGTTCTCTCGCGGATGGCTCTGACAGATGTGCTTCCCTGTTTTATCGCACTTAAAATGAGACATTTGTGATATTCTCTTTCCAAAACCGAATCCAGCACGGATTCAATTTTTTGGACATCCCATTTGCGTCCGTAAACATCGCCTTTTTTGATGATGGAATGTTCTTTGCCGACCATCCAGCGCAGAAATTCACGGCTCATCGCCGCTTCCGCCGCGTCCAATTCCAGCGCAAAGGCCTGGGGATCAAATTTTCCCTGACTTCGGACCGCTTCGGTTACGTTTGTGACGACTTCTGTAAAACGTCCGGCTTCGGCAGACGATACCCATGCCAGATGAAGCCGCTGCGCGCCGATGCCGCTGATTTCCAATAATTTCTGAGTCAAACGGATTTTCTTTTCAGCCTGAACATTACCCTCCAGGTAATGGCAATCTCCGAAATGTCAGCCGGACACTAATACGCCGTCACATCCCTGTTTGAAGGCTTTCAGGATAAACAGGGGGTCCACTCTGCCCGAACACATGACCCGCACGGTTCGGATATTGGGCGGATACTGCATTCGTGACACACCCGCCAGATCTGCCCCGGCATACGCACACCAGTTGCACAGAAAGGCTACGATTTTGGGTTCAAAATTTTCCATATAGATTTTTTACCTCTTTGTTTTGAAGGAGTGCTAAAATGCAATTTTAGCAAACCGGAGGAGCAAAAGACTGAGGCGGATGATGCTGAAATTCATTTCAGCAGTCCGGATGCTAAGATGCTAAAATTTCATTTTAGCACTCCGGATCGCTCATCCCTCGCACCTCTTACCCCTTACCCGCCCTTAGACAACCGCGCAGACAGACGCGACGATTTGTTCTTTTCGGAAATGAAGCATGTCAATGGCATGTTGCGGACATGAAGACGCACACAGACCGCAGCCTTTGCAGGATGCGGGAATGTTCTTTGCCCGGTATCCTTTTCCGATGTCTTCAAGAATAATCGCGCCGAAAGAACAGACCTCCACGCAGAGACCGCAGCCGATACATTTCTCCGTGTCCACCTGAGACACGAGCGGAGAGACCTGAATCGAAGGCTTTGAAAGCACCGTCACTGCCCGGCTTGCGGCAGCCTGCGCCTGAGCAATGCTTTCCTCAATGGGTTTGGGATAATGCGCCAGCCCGCAGAGGAAAAGCCCGTCTGAGGCAAATTCCACGGGACGCAGCTTTGCGTGCGCTTCCATGAAGAATTTCTCGGCATTGAGCGGCACTTTATACAGCAGTGAAATTTTTTCGTTATCCGCAGGCTCAATCGCGGTTGCCAGATTGACAAGATCGGCTTTGATCTGAAGCTGTCTTTGGAGAATCGGATCAAATATGCCCACTTCCAATTTTCCGTCCGCCGTTTCTGTCACAACCGGCTTGCGGTCAAGAGAATAGCGGACAAAAATAACGCCCTTTTCTCTTGCTTTTTTGTAAAGAACTTCCCGCTCTCCGTAAGTGCGGATGTCCCGATACAGCACAAACACGCTGGCTTCAGGTTTTTGCTCTTTGATATCAATTGCTTGAGATATAGATGCCGTGCAGCAGACTTTGGAGCAGTAAGGATGCTTTTCATCCCGGGACCCCACGCACTGAATAAACACCACCGTGTCCGCGTCTTTCAGCTTTTCAGGATTGTGTTCAAGTTCATGCCAGCGGGTCACTCTGGGATTTTTTCCGAAAAGATATTCATCGCTTACAGATGCCTGTCCGCCGGTTGCCATGATGGTGACGCCGTGTTGGACGGTTTTCGATTCTTTTTCCGAAACCACCGTGCTTTCAAAATTGCCCACAAAACCGGTTGCATCAACAACTTCCGCACTGAGCATGACTTCAATGCCGGGATGTTTCTGCACTCTGTCAATCAGTTCATTGACAAATTTCTGAACATCCGCGCCCCGCCATGTTTTGACCACATCTCTTGCCGCGCCCCCGAGTTCCGGTGATTTTTCCACAATCACGGTGGGAAAGCCCTGATCCGCCAGACTGAGCGCGGCGGTCATTCCCGCAACGCCGCCCCCGACCACCAAGCCGGATTTCACAACGCCCACGGACAGTTCCGGAATCGGCTCTAACAAAGAGGCTCTGGCAACCGCCATCCGCACAAGGTCTTTTGCCTTTTCCGTGGCGACCTCTTTATTTCCTGAATGACACCATGTGCATTGATTTCGGATATTTGCCATTTCAAAAAGATAGGCGTTCAAACCCGCATTCTTCAAAGTTTCCTGAAAGAGCGGTTCGTGAGTCCTCGGTGTGCAGGCTGCGACCACAATGCGGTTCAGTTTCTGTTCTTTGATGACTTCCGACATCTTATCCTGCGTGTCCTGACTGCATGAGAAGAGATTTTCCTGCACATAAGTCACGTTGGGCAGCGATTTGGCGTATTCTGCAATCGCGGGAACATCTGCAATGCCGCCGATATTGACGCCGCAGTTGCACACAAACACGCCGATTCTCGGTTTCTGCTCTGCGACATTGTTTTCAGCAGGAAAGACTTTTTCTTTTACCAGTGTGCCGCGCACGGGCCAGAGGCTGATGCCCGCGGAACATGCGGCCGCGCTGGCTTCCATGACAGACTGAGGAATGTCTTTGCAACCCTGAAGCACGCCTGCAACGTAAATTCCGGGTTTGCTTGTGGCAACCGGCGTCATGTCGTCTGTTTTGACGAATTTGTATTCGTTGAGTTCCACGCCGAGCCTATTCGCCACTTCCACAGCCGAATCCGAAGGCTCCATGCCCACGGACAGCACGACCATATCGAAAGTTTCATCTTTGATCTCGCCGGCTTCTGTGACATAGCGCAGATTGAGCGTTCCGGTCTCGTCAATTTCCGAAATGGTATGAACTTTTGAACGGATAAAACGCACGCCCTCCGCTTTGGCGCGGTCATAATATTTCTCGAAATCTTTGCCGAAAGTCCGCATGTCCATAAAGAAAATGGCAGGCTGAAAATCTTTGCCGATATGCTCTTTGGCAATCACGGATTCTTTAATGGCATACATACAGCAGACTGCGGAACAATATTCGTTGTCGCAACGGTTCATATCCCGGGACCCCACGCACTGAAGCCATGCGACTTTTGAAGGCGTTTTGCCGTCAGAGGGACGCGTCACATGACCGCCGCTGGGACCGCCTGCGGAGAGAATCCGCTCAAACTCAAGGCTTGTCACGACATTGGAAAGTTTGCTGTACTGATAATTGTCAAATTTGGAAGGATCAAAAGCTTTGAATCCGGCTGTGATGATGACAGACCCCACGTTCAGGGTCACTTCTTCTTCTTTGTCATCAAATTTGATAGCGCCGGTGGGACAGAACTTTTCACAGGCTTTGCATTTTCCTTTTTTAAAATAAATGCACCTGTCCGCATCAATGGCGTATTTCAAAGGAACTGCCTGAGGATAGGGAACGTAAATGGCTTTGCGTTTTGCCAATCCCTGATTAAATTCATCGTCAGTTTTGGCAGGACATTTTTCAGCACATGTGCCGCAGGCAATGCACTTG
>DZCT01000643.1 GCA_022736535.1 Desulfatirhabdium butyrativorans
ATGGAATTTAAGTATAACATTCAGGATATTATGAAGTTTCTGCCCCACAGATACCCTTTTCTGCTGGTGGACCGGATACTTGATTTTGAGCCGGACAAGAAAATCGTGGCATTGAAAAACGTCACCATGAACGAACATTTTTTTCAGGGACATTTTCCGGGGCTGCCGGTCATGCCCGGGGTGCTGATTGTAGAGGCGATGGCGCAGGCAGGGGGCGTGCTGATAAATGCCTCCCAGCCTCCGGAAAAGCAGGGCGGCGTCATGTTTTTCATGGGAATAGACAAAGCCAAATTCAGGAAACCCGTTGTACCCGGCGATCAACTCATACTCGAAGTAGAGTTGCTCAGAGCGCGGCTGAAAGCCGTTAAAATGTCGGCTGTTGCAACTGTTGACGGCGACCGGGTCGCTGAAGCGGAACTGATGGCAACTTTCGGAGAAAAACTGTCATGACAATACACTCAACTGCAATTGTTCACCCCAAAGCGGAATTGGATTCAACTGTGGAAGTCGGTCCTTATGCGGTCATCGGAGACAAAGTTTCCATCGGCGCAGGCACGGTGATCGGCACTCATGCGGTGATTGATCCTTATGTGGAAATCGGCCCCGGATGCAATATCTTTCAATTTGCGGCTATCGGCGCGGTGCCGCAGGCATTGAAATTTGAAGGCGGAGAGACTTATGTGAAAATCGGACAGGGAACGATCATCCGGGAATTTGTGACCGTTCACCGGGGAACCGTTTTCGGCGGGGGTTTGACGCAAATCGGCGATGGATGCCTTCTGATGGCTTACACGCATATTGCGCATGACTGCAAAGTGGGCAACCGGGTGACAATGGCAAACAACGCCACCCTTGCCGGACATATCACCATCGGCGATTACGCCAGCATCGGCGGACTTGTGGCAATTCATCAGTTTGTCAGAATCGGCGACTACGCGTTTGTGGGCGGAAAATCCGCCGTAGTAAAAGATGTTCCGCCCTATGTGCTGGCAGCCGGCGACAGGGCAAGGCTTCACGGCTTGAACAGCGTGGGATTGCAGCGTCACGGCTTCTCTCCGGAGGCAGTATCCGCATTGAAAAAGGTTTATCGGATCATTTTCCGCATCGGCATTACGATGAACGAAGCCATATCAAGAGTCAGTGCGGAGATCGAACAACTGCCCGAAGTCGTCAATTTTATTAATTTTATCAAATCCTCCGAACGCGGCGTGACGAGGTGACGGACGCCTGCATCGTCTTAGAGGGCGCAAAGTGAATATAACGATTTGACAAATTTTGAAAAGTTGTCAAATCTGCTTTAAAAAATCTTTGCGCTCTCTGCGTCCTTTGCGAACTTTGCGAGAAACCTTTTTTCTCTCGCAAAGCACGCTAAGAGCGCAAAGAAACGCGAAATGAACTGTCATTCTGAGCGGAGCGAAGAATCTCAGCGATGACAGACAGAGATTCTTCACTGCGTTCAGAATGACACAGCCTGCCTTTTTGCGGACTTTGCGGACTTTGCGAGAAACCTTTTTTCTCTCGCAAAGCACGCAGAGTTCGATCAGCCGCCGCTTGACTTATCCGTGAAATCCGTGTAATAAGTGTTTATACTATACTGATCTGCTTTCGGTTTTTTACGGCATATTTTCTGCATAAGTGCCGTATTCCGTTTTCGGATATCTGTCTGTGTCCGTCTGTGTGCGTCTGCGGCAAAAAAACAGAATCGGATCAGTATATCATCCGAAACCCGAAGGAGAACCCTATGAAATCTGCTATCATTTTTTTACTGCTGATGCTCACTGTTGCGGCGGTCTGTGCGGAGGGAACGCATCCGCAGGGCATCAGGACGGACGGCACTTTGCAATCCCCCTTTGAGGGGGGCAGGGGGGTGTCTCTCCCGGGTCCCGACTACAAGATCGGAGCCGAACTGGGAAAACAGTCCGGCGCAAACCTGTTTCACAGTTTTGAGCAGTTCAATCTCCACAAAGGCGAATCGGCAACTTTTTCAGGTCCCGATTCGGTTCAGAACATCATCTCCCGCGTCACGGGCGGAAACGCCTCATGGATTGACGGGAAACTCG
>DZCT01000644.1 GCA_022736535.1 Desulfatirhabdium butyrativorans
ATTGATAGCGATTTGTGCGATGCACAATGCCGATTCTATAAAAATCAATAGGTTATTTATTCAACTGCGTAAGTCCTAATATGAAAGACTTTCGGAATGATTCAGTCCGACCATTTTGTCGGCAGGAAGTCTTAATGTCCGCTCTGCGTATCCGTCCGGGGGCTGTGAACATGCCGATGCGATAAGATGCGCTTCTTTTTCACCGTCAGATTTCACAGGACGGGTTCCGCACGGTTTTTTGTGACTGATTGCCGCATCCGGACCGTCTTCAACAAAAGATTTTCTTACCCTTTCAACTGTCGCAATGCTGACATTGAATGCTTCACTTATACGTCTGTCTTCCCATGCAGGACAATTCTCACTCAGATCGGCTTTTAACAGAATGTGAGCATGAGTCAGTTTCCGCGCGGCAGCTTTGCCTTTTGAAATCAGAGCAGTTAAATATTCACGTTCCTCATCTGTCAGAGTAACTTTATATATTTTAGCCGGCATAAATCCTCCCGAAGTATAATTTTCAGGGATTGTACACCGGATAATTTTATCATGCAATATAAAATTGACAAAGCAGTAGTGCCTTGTCAACTTTGATTTTATCATTTGAATATGGGATAAAGACGTCTGAGTTTTATACGCGCGTCTTCGGTGGTAAATTGCCAGTCAACACTTTTCTGCTGTCCGTTCCGTATCCTTTCCCATGTTCCGGTCTCATTACGCAGAGTCTCAATATCCGGGATCCGTCGGTCAGGGCATTGCCTTGTCAATGCGCTGAGTTCTATCCCGGCAATGTTCAACCGACTTCCGTGTTCCGGTGTATGATGAATTTCAGGACGCTTTGCAATCTGCCCTGCCTGCTCAGGCGGAAATGTCCCATAAAGAGCGCCGATCTTATGGGTGTTCAGGTTATCGCACACAAGGCGGATCAGGTCGGCTCCGGGATAGCGGACATCCGCAGGTTCTTTTATCGCCACAGCCCGATCCGACGATGTTCTTCTTTCTGTGACACCGACATACCTCTGACCGCCGGGCGGTTCGGTGGACATGGATATATCCGCAGTCCCGTTACGTTCATACTCATAATCCGTGCGTTCCGGTTTCCCCGGTCCGGCAGGGATGCCCCGTCCTGTTTCCCCGATCAGCTGCCGGGATTGTCCGTCCGTACACACCGAAGGAATTTTCGGATCATAAGGCTGACAATACAACTCAGGAATATCTTCCATCCGTGCCACGGATTCACCGTTCTGCTCCGGCGGAATGACCAGGCACCTGTGCAGGCGGGGTTTCAGCCCGTTTTTTTCAAAGCCTGTCTCACCGTTTCATGGGAAATCGGATCGGCAATTTCCGGTTCCGCCGCTTTGTCAGCCGGAAGACGCAGTGTCCATCGGGAATATCCCTGCGGCGGTCCGCTGCAACGCAATGCGATCAGACATGCTTCTCCTTCGCCGTCAGGTATCGGCTTACGGGACGGAACAGACTGCTTTTTCCGAACAGGAGCGGTTTCCGACCCTTCTTCTGCAAAACGCTGCCGGATTCCGGCAATCGTCTTCTTATGCGCCGGGAATGCTTCTGCTATCCGTTCATCACTCCGGCCGGAACCATCCGCATCGGCTTTCAGAAGAATATTCGCATGTCTGATTTTATACGCGACCGTTTTTCCTTTTGTCACCGGTCCGTTCAGATATTCACGTTCTTCATCTGTCAGACGTACAATATATTTTTTATGCATCTTTCCTCCGTCTCATGACTTATATTCAGACAGAGAAAGTATATCATTTAAATCCTAAAATCAAGATTGACAAAGCAATAGGAAAACAGAGCAGTTTCACCGTGAAACCGGACAACTTACGGGAATTGAGGGCTGTCAGTGCCGCAAAGCGCGTATTGTGAGAAATCATATCGGCTGCCCCATACCGGTATGGGGCTGTCTTAAAAGAATTGCTTATGAGGCAGGAAAAACGGTTTATCAGGTCAGACACGGCTTGTTGTCCGAGTATCTGAAACATCAGCTTAAATCTCCGGGGGGTAAAATGGTTCTTGCGTAAGTCCTGAATAAAT
>DZCT01000184.1:0-5750 GCA_022736535.1 Desulfatirhabdium butyrativorans
AATGAATTTTGAGTGCATTATTTACGAAAAATCTGAAGGGATTGCCGTCATCAAATTAAACCGTCCCAAGGTGCTGAACGCCATGAACAAACAATTGTGGCTCGATGTGCAGACGGCGTTGGAAGACGTCAGAAATGATCCTGAAATCAAGGTGCTGATATTTACCGGAGAGGGAAGGGCTTTTTCCACGGGCGCGGATCTGAAGGAATCCAAAACCCGGAGCATCGAGGCATACCGGGATTACTTAGTCGAACTACAGGAAGCGTCCAGAAAAATCATCCGCTTTGAAAAGCCCACCATTGCGGCAATCAACGGCTATGCGCTGGGTTCGGGATATGAACTCGCGCTTGCCTGCGACATCCGCATTGCCGCAGAAGACGCACAGATCGGTTCGCCGGAAGCGCGGGTAACATCCTCTGTTACCGGCGGTGCGATGAGACTGATCCAAAGTCTGATCGGTCCCGGAAAGGCAAGAGAGCTTCTTTTTACAGCCGAAAATATTGACGGAAAAGAGGCGGAACGAATCGGATTGGTCAATAAAGCCGTTCCTTCCGATCAGTTGATGAACGAAGTACGAGGAATGGCAAAAAAAATCGCTGTCAACTCAAGTTTTTCCATAAAAATGATCAAAAAAGGACTGCTCATGGCACAGGGTGAAGCAAGTCTCGAAGCACTCATGGACTATGAAGTCGAAGCCTGTCTTGCCTGTGTTTCAACAAAAGAAAGACAGACCTCCCTGAAAGACTTCGAGGAAAGAAGAAGATAAGGTTCGGGGTAAGCGGTTCGAGGTTCGAGGCAAACCTCTGACCTCTGACCTCTAACCTCGAACCTTCATTTAGGAGAAATGATGAATAAAGAGAAAAACCAAATCCAGAAGAAGCTGTTAAAAATACTTGACAATGTCCCGGAATTGAAGGGCATTCTTATGTCTGAAGAACCGCTTGAAGATAAAAGGAGGAATATCAGATATCTTTTGTCTGACATACTGTATGCCATCTTTGAAGACAACCCGGCAATTCCGCCGATGGAATGGATACTGACCCGCAGCGCGATCAATGTATTCAGAAATATTTTGTCCACAAGAAGCGAGCGGCTTTCGGGCTACAGTTTTCTTGAGTATCTGAATGATCTGCTGCATAAAAAGAATTTTGAAGATATTGAGCCGCCTGATCCGGGATTTTTAGCGGAAGTTGAAAGTCTGGTAAAAGCAGTTGCCGGGAAAACAGGCGTTTATCCCGGTACTGCTCCGCCGTTTCTGAATTATGAAGGGCGAAAAGCAGCGAAGTTAAGGTCTGCGGAACTTTCCAAAATGGCAAGGATTTCGCAGAAATTTATGGATCGTTATCCCTGCGGGCTGCATGAAGATGTTGTTCAGAAGCGCAGTCTGAACAAAGCAAGGATATTGAAATACTTCGGCGGAACAGAACCTGAGTGGGAATCGTGGAAATGGCACACCCGTCATATTATAAGAGATGCGAAAACACTGAGCAGTCTTATCAAACTGACAGAGGAAGAATATGAAGCTGTGAGACTTGCGCGGGAAAACAGGATTCCTTTCGGGATCACGCCGTATTATCTCTCGCTGATGGACAATGAGCCGGATCGCAGTATGGATTATGCGGTGCGCGCTCAGGTCATTCCGCCGCTTCATTATGTCAGAAAAATGAAGGAAAACAAAGAACATGCCGACTGCTCCATGGATTTTATGCTCGAACATGACACCTCTCCCATTGACGGCATCACCCGGCGTTATCCCAATATTCTGATTATAAAGCCGATTCTGACATGTCCCCAGATATGTGTGTATTGTCAGCGCAACTGGGAAATTGAGGATGTTTATTCGGCAAACGCTGCCCTGCCCAAAGACAAGCTTGATGAGGCAATAAAGTGGATTGAAGACACCCCGGAAATCAATGAAGTGCTTATTACCGGCGGCGATCCGCTGCTGCTGTCGAATGAGAAAATCGAAAGCCTGCTTTCCCGGCTTTCCCGCATCAAGCGCATTGAGAGAATCCGCATCGGGACGCGGACGCCGGTAACGCTACCCCAGCGAATCACTGAACCCTTAGTGCGGGGCATCAACCGTTTTCATATTCCCGGAAGGAGAGAAATCCTCATCGTCACGCATTACGAGCATCCCTATGAGATTACGCCCCTGTCTATGGAGGCGGTGCAGAAATTCCGCAGATACGGCATAGAGGTTTATAACCAGTTGGTTTATACCTTCTACAATTCCCGGAAATTTGAGGCATCTCTTTTGCGCCATACGCTTCGGCTGATCGGCGTTACGCCTTACTATACCTTTAACACAAAGGGAAAGGAAGAAACCGATGACTACCGCGTTCCCATTGCCCGGCTGCTTCAGGAACAGCAGGAAGAAGCCCGTCTTCTTCCGGGAAGCGTGCGGACCGATGAGATTGTCTTCAATGTGCCGCGTTTGGGCAAAAATTATCTGCGTGCATCCCAGCATCACGATGTGATTTCCATACTCCCGAACGGTCGGCGGGTTTATGAATTTCATCCTTGGGAAAAGAAAGTCGCCCTGATGGACACGTATATTTACGC
This sequence comes from Desulfatirhabdium butyrativorans, assembly GCA_022736535.1. Lineage (GTDB taxonomy): Bacteria > Desulfobacterota > Desulfobacteria > Desulfobacterales > JAIFKL01 > JAIFKL01. The sequence goes on from DZCT01000184.1 coordinate 2,566, forward strand.
AGATGTCTCGATTTATAACTACCTCCGGAAACTGAAAGCCGGCGGAGAAAACATCTCGGATTACAAAACAATATGGTATTATTATTGAGAAGTGAGAAGTGAGAAATGTAACGTCGAAATTCATCCGGAGTGCCAAAATGAAATTTTGGCATAGTAGAACGGGTTTGAAACCCGTTTTACTATCACTGCGGAGCGCACTGTCATTTCGAGCGAAGCGAGAAATCTTCCCCTGTTGCGCCTATTTCTCACTTCTCACTTCAAAGGTTTTTTCTATGTTCAGATTTATTCATGCCGCAGACATTCATTTGGACAGTCCGCTGCTCAGGCTTGAACATTACGACGGCGCGCCCGTGGACGCACTTCGGGGCGCAACCCGGCAGGCATTTGAAAATCTTGTCCGGCTTGCCCTTGATCAAAAGGTTAATTTTGTTCTGATTGCCGGAGATTTGTATGACGGCGACTGGAAAGACTACAACACGGGTCTTTATTTTGTCTCGCAGATGTCAAAGCTTAGGGAAGCCGATATTCCGGTGTTTATTATCGCGGGAAATCACGATGCGGAAAGCCGGGTGACAAAAACGCTCCAACTTCCTGAAAATGTCTCCTTTTTTCCCGCGGACAAACCGGCAACCGTGCATCTTGACAGCTTCGATGTCGCGGTTCACGGTCAGAGTTTTCCGAGACGGGCGGTAGAAAAAGATATGTCCGCCGCGTATCCCCCGGCTGCGCCGGGCTGCTTCAATATCGGTATGCTGCACACTGCCGCCACCGGGCGGGAAGGACATGCCAATTACGCGCCCTGCAAAGTTGAGACGTTACGCTCAAAAGGCTATGACTACTGGGCGCTGGGGCATGTGCATCAACTGGAAAGACTCTGCGAAGAACCCATGATTCTGTTTCCGGGAAATATTCAGGGCAGACATATTCGGGAAAGCGGACCCAAAGGCTGTATGCTCGTTACGGTCTCGGACAGGGGACATGCGGAGGCGGATTTTCACTCCCTTGATGTGGTTCGATGGGAAAATCTCAGAATTGACGCGAAAGACTGCACAAGCCGGCATGATGTGATCGAGCGCATTTATGAGCAGTTAGAATCACTACCAGAGCAAAACAGCGGTCTGCCGGTGATTGCACGCATGGAGGTCTTTGCAACTGCCGGCGTGCATTCGGAGCTTGCAGGCGATATGGCGCAATGGACAAACGAAATCCGAGCGGCTGCCATTGACTCAAGCGGGGGCAGAGTGTGGATTGAAAAAGTCAGGGTGAGAAAATCGCCGGAGATATTGGCGAATCCGGCGGATTGGGAAACATCCAAAGGGCCTATGGGCGAACTGCTTTGTTTTCTACAGGAAATCCGCACAGACCCCGTGCAGTTGAAAAGCCTTGCAGAACCCTTGAACGATCTTTGGAAAAAACTTCAGCCTTTGCTCCGGGAAGGGACGGAAACGCTTGGTCCCGATAATCCGGAATGGCTCTTGAATGTCTTAGATGAAGCGCAGTCTTTGCTGATTCACCGTCTGATGTTGAAAGGAAATAAATGATGAAAATTCTCAACCTGAATCTCATCGCTTTCGGTCCTTTTAGCGAAAAACAGATTGACTTCAGTAGCGAGACTCCGGGACTGCACATTGTTTACGGACCCAACGAAGCCGGAAAAAGCTCCGCGTTGCGTGCGTTGCAATTTATGCTCTACGGCTTTCCTGAAAGAATGTCCGATTATTTTCAGCCTTACAGCAAACTTCGGATCGGCGGAAGGCTTTGTCTCAGCAACGGAAAAATTCTGGAATTTATTCGGCGGAAAGCAAGAGTCAACGCGTTGCGGGGGGCAGATGACACAGAAGTCATTGACGAATCCGAATTGCTCCTTTTTCTGGGCGGCGTGGACAGAAATCTTTTTGAAACCATGTTCGGCATAGATCACGCCCGGTTGGTTACAGGCGGACAGGAAATCATCAGCGGCGGCGGCAATGTCGGGCAGATTCTTTTTGCCGGCGGGTCAGGCATATCTGATCTCCAAAAAATCCAAAATGAGCTTCAGAGCGAAGCAGAGGCATTGTTCACGCCATCAGCCCGCACCCGTCCGATCAATGTGAGTATTTCAAGTTTTAAAGACAAGCAGAAAGCCATTCGGGACGCGCAACTGCCCGGCGAGACATGGGAGCAACACGACGCTGCTTTGTCTGAGGCGATTCGGAAAAAAGGCGCGGTTGAAGCCGAACTCGGACAATTGCAACGCGAGCATTCACGGCTTGAGCGGATCAGAGATGCGTTTCCGCTTATCGGCTCTCGAAAAGAATTGCTCAGTGATATTGAGAAATACGCAGGCACGGTGCTGCTTGCCGATGACTTCGGAGAGCGGCGCAGAGAATTGCTCACAAATCTTAGGATCGCGGAAAACGACAAAGCGCAGGCAGCCGGGAAACTCGGACAAATCCGGCACACGCTGTTAGAGTCGGATATACCGCTGACATTGCTTGAAAAAACAGACTTGATTGAAGACATTTATAAAAAATTCGGCGCGTATCAGAAAGCCGCGGATGACCGTTACAGAATAGAAGGACTACTGAGCAGTGAAAAAGCTGAAATCAGAGCTATTCTTCATCGTATTCCGAAACCGCTTTTGCGCGGATTTCCGGCAGACGCCGGTACTGAACAGGCAGCCGAACAACTCCGGCTTGAAAACGCCGAACTCGTCCGAATTCAGGAATTAAGCAGCGAATATGAGAAATTGGCGGCGCGGCGGGAAAGCACGCAGGAAGAAATTGACAAACTGTCTCTGCGCATTGAGCGAGTAAAAGCCCAGATTGAGGGGCTTGAAACTTACAGCGATACGGAAGCGCTCCGCACGGTCATGGAAAATGCCCGTCAGCATGGAGATTTGGAGAAGCATTATGGCGAGGAATGTCTTGAAATCCGAAAAGCAGAAGCAGCCGCGCAGATCGCGCTCAAAAAACTGATGCTCTGGAGCGGAAGTCTTGAGACATTGGAAAAGCTCGCTGTTCCTTCTGCGGAAAGCCTTGACAGATTTGAAAGCCTGATGAAAAAGGCGGAAAATGAGGCAGCAAAAGTTCGGGCAAATCTTGAAGAGCTTGAACATGCGATTGCGGAGACCGACAGCCAGATGCAGCGGCTGCGGCTTGAGCAGGAAGTCCCGACCGAAGCGGATCTGCACGAAGCCAGACGCA
>DZCT01000184.1:5850-9504 GCA_022736535.1 Desulfatirhabdium butyrativorans
CTGCGGCTTGAGCAGGAAGTCCCGACCGAAGCGGATCTGCACGAAGCCAGACGCAGACGTGAGGAAAACTGGCAGGTCATTCGCAAGACGATGTTGGGGTTCGCAGGCTCACCCCAACCTACAAAAATGGGGGGGAATTTTCCGGTTCCCGACAAACTGGCGGATGACTATGAGAAAAAGGTGGAACACGCGGACGGGCTTGCAGACCGGCTTCGCCGCGAAGCAGACCGTGTGGCGAAAAAAGCCACGCTGCTTGCCAATCGTGAGGCTCAGAAAAACCGCTACATCCGTTTTAAGGAAAAACTTGAAAAGCAGGAAGCTGAATTTGCAAGCCTTTCGGAAGAATGGAATGTACTGTGGAAACCTTCCGGAATTTCACCGAAATCGCCCGGAGAAATGCGGGGCTGGCTTCAAAAACAAAGCGCGCTGGCAAGTCAGTCCGCCGTGATTCGGGAGCGGAATGTCAGGGCTGAACACCTGAAAAATCGCATTGAAACGCACCGTAAAGAGATCAGCCGATGTCTCAATGACATGGGAGATATTTCTGCCTTATCCGGCGACAGTCTTTCCCATCTCATCCAAAGCAGCCGACGAGTCATTGACCGCATGGATCAGAACCGAGTCAGACGAGACAAAGTTTTCGGGGAATCGGAGCAGTCCAAGGCTGAACTGCGGGAGGCTGAAGCCCGTGCGGAAAAAATAGCGCAAAAGCTGGCGGAATGGCGAGCGCATTGGGCAAAGGCGATTCAGCCGCTCGGGCTTGACGCGGAGGCAAGTCCCCGTGAGGCAAATGCCGTCGCGGATGATCTCAAATATCTCGCCGTCAAACTCAAAGAAGCGGGCAATCATCGCAAACGCATGAGCGGCATTGACAGAGATGCAAAAGAATTTACTCAGAGAGTCAGCGCATTAGCCCAAGACGCCGCGCCGGAACTGCTCGAACGTCCTTTGGAGCAGATTGTCTCTGAACTGAAAGTCCGCCTGAACCGGACGTTGGAAGCAAAAGCAAGGCGTCAAAGCTCGGAAAAGCAGGCGCGGCTGGAAGAAAAACAGCTTCGGGACGCGGAAAAGCGAATTGCCGACATCCGCGCCGGGCTTGATGCAATGTGCGAGGAAGCGGGTTGCAGAGATGATGAAGACCTTGCAAGCGCGGAAGACGCCTCGAGTCATTTAAAACGCATCCGCACCGAACTCGAACAGACCGAAAAGCAATTGAGAAAATCCGCCGGCGCCGCCACGCTTGACGAGTTTATTCAAGATGCTCAAAGTGTTGATCCGGACGATATAGAGCAGCGTTTGAACCGGATCGCCGAAAGAATCGGGCATTTGCATCGGGAGAAATCCGAGTTGGATCAGACCATCGGCAGAGAGGAAAATGAACTCAGAAAAATGGACGGCAGCGCACGGGCAGCGGAATTAGCTGAAGAAGCACAAGGCATTCTGGCGCGTTTGGAAAGCGATGCGGCGCAATATGCCCGGCTTCGGCTCGCCGCAACGGTGCTGACGCAGGCGGTTGAAAAATATCGTGAAAAACATCAGGGACCCATATTGAAGCGTTCCGGCGAAATCTTTGCTCATATCACTCTCGGCTCATTTGAAGGTCTGCGTTTGGACCCCGGCGAAAAAGGCGATGCAATGGTGCTGAAAGGACTGCGTCCGGGCGGAAAAGAAGTCGTGGATATTAGCGGCATGAGCGACGGAACAGCAGATCAACTGTATCTCGCGGTGCGTTTGGCAAGCCTTGAGGAGCATGTAAAGAAAAACGAAGCCATGCCGTTTATCTTGGATGACATTCTGATCAAATTTGACGATGAGCGTTCAATTGCAACGCTTGAGATTCTGGCGCAACTATCTGAAAAAACGCAGGTAGTTTTCTTTACACATCACCGGCATCTGCTCGAACTTGCCGGCGCGCATCTTGACCGGGACCTGCTGTTCACTCATTCTTTGTAGGGACAGTCCGGCGGCGTGTGCTTCTTTCCCGGAGATTTCAAATCGCCGCAAAAGTCTGAACCCTGATTCACCTGATTAAAGGATTATCCTGATTTGTGTTCAGCCTTGAAAGTGCTAAAATTTCATTTCAGCACTCCGGAGTCCGAAAGGCTTGACAGAAATCATGCAAATCCTTTAATCAGGTGAATCAGGGTTCAGACTTTCCCCGTTTCCTTCCTGTTCAAAATCATCTGTCGGTCACTTATCCAAAAAAACCGTCAGCGGCAGCAGATGGAGTTCGCGAGACCTTTTGCGGGTGACGCCGAGCATCCATTCTCTGCATTTTGCTTTTCCGTCCAAAAGCCGGTCAATTTCCTGAACTAATCCTTTGATGTTAATCATCGGATGGCGTGAAAAAACCTGCGGAAGCCCGTGGGTCAGATGGCAGGCAAGACATTTGTCCGGACGCTGTTTCAGATGAAATTCAAATTCCAGTCTGTTTTCATTATAAGATTTAAATTCCAGATGAATATCGAATGCGCCTTCTGTCGGGTCTCCGAAAAGCGCATCGAAAAACCGGTCTGCCCGATCCGCGGGAAACATTTTTTTCAATGTCTCCTGTGAAAATATCTCATTGATGAGATGAGTTGTCATAATAAATCAACCTCTTAAAAAATTTGGAACACGAAAAACACGAAACTTGCGAAAGACACATAGGAGTTACGCAGCCGGCTCTGAGCCGGGAGCGTCGGCGACCGGATGATGCTGCCCGCTGACGCTCGCAGCTCCGATTTTTTTCATCAACTGCGTAATTCCTGCCGACTTTGACCTCGTTCCCACGCTCCGCGTGGGAATGTCCGGAGTGCGTCATCTTATAAAAGCGGAGCGTAGCGAAATTTTAGCACTGTAAAAATGCTAAAATTTCATTTCAGCACTCCGGAGTGCGTCATCTTATAAAAGCGGAGCGCAGCGAAATTTTAGCACGCTCCGCGTGGGAACGAGAAAACCGCAACTGCATAATTCCTGCCGACTTTCATTTTTATATTTTTGCATTTTTGCTACGGTTTTTGCAAGCAGAAATACATCCGGCGGCTGATTTTAAAAACGCAGAGTTTCTCGCAAAGGGCGCAAAGAACGCAAAGAGAGTCTTACAAACTGAGTTTCTTAAAGAAACTCAGTTTCTTTTGTGCGCGATTTGCGAGACACCCATTCTTTTCTTGCGAACATTTTGTCTTTGCGGTAAAATTCAAACCATGTCATCTTTCAAATTAATCTCAGATATGAGGCCCAAAGGCGATCAGCCTCAGGCAATAGAAATTCTGGCGCAAAATATCCTCTCCGGCAAACCCCGTCACATACTGCTGGGCGTGACAGGCTCCGGCAAGACATTCACCGTTGCCCATGTCATTGCGAAAGTGCAGAAACCCACGCTGGTGATTGCGCCCAACAAAACCCTTGCCGCGCAGCTCTGCAATGAGTTCCGGCAGCTTTTCCCTGAAAATGCGGTGGAGTATTTTGTCAGCTATTACGACTATTACCAGCCCGAAGCCTACATTCCCGTCACCGACACCTACATTCAGAAAGATTCCGCCATCAATGAGATGATAGACAAAATGAAGCATTCCGCGACCCGCTCCGTGCTTTCCCGGCGGGATGTCATTGTGGTGGCAAGCGTGTCGTGCATTTTCGGACTCGGCGCGCCCGAAGATTATCTCGGTATGC
>DZCT01000645.1 GCA_022736535.1 Desulfatirhabdium butyrativorans
ATTTAAGATATTCATCCGTGTTTCATTCGTGCATCAATTTGTGTCTATTCGTGGCAGAAAAAAACGCCTCATTTTTTTGCCACGAATGAACACGGATTTCTCACGAACAGAAAAAGACACATCAGCACGCACCCATCCAGTTCCATATTATCCCCCGGTTGCTTACGCTTCCGGCTCAGACTTTTCCCCGTTTTTATCAGAACATCCAACTCCTTACTTTCTGAAATATATATTTTTAATAATGATTCGGCATAACAATAATCTTTTTCTGAGAAAAAATTAGCAAGAAATATGCCAAAGTCAGATGTTTTTATTAAAAATAATAAGAAATATATCTTGACAAATTATTATCTATTTATGATATAAATTCTTTTTTTTAGACGGAATATGAATTACGCATCTGACCTCGTTCCCACGCTCCGCGTGGGAATGTCCTGCGGCCCTTTCACGGAGGGACGCGGAGCGTCCGGGCTGCATTCCCACGCGGAGCGTGGGAACGAGATCAAATATACAAAAAGAAAGGAGTTGTTTCAGCCATGTCAAAAAACAGTAAAATTGCCTGTGAATTAATGAAGATACTACTTTGTATTGTTTTTTTTGTCACGGTGTCTGTATCTTTTGCCCCGGCTGAGGATACGCCGCAGAAAAATACCCCTGCTGAGGACAAGCCCCAAGATTCCTATTTCATTCATCCTGATTATCAGAAACTGATGCCCAAGACCATTGCAGTTCTTCCCATGGATAATCTCTCTCTGGAACCGGAAGTCGAGACCTTTTTATACAATGAAGTTTATGACAGGCTGAAAGCAAAAGGATATGTAAGAATTTCAGTAGAATCTGTGCTTGAAACCATGGGCAAATTGGGTGTTCAGACCCCGGGACAGATTTCTGCTTTTTCCCCTCAGAAATTGGGAACCGATCTGAACTGCGATGCGATCCTACGAGGCGGAATTGAACAATCTGCATCTCAGCACGGAGGCGTTTATGATGCCATTGTTGTTTCCTGCTCCCTGTATCTGATCAGTTGCTCAAACGGAGAATTGCTGTGGTCCTGCGAACAGTGGAGAGCCGCCCACCGGCAATGGCAGTTGGATCCCTTTAATGCTTTGATAAATGTTATCGCACATGAAAAAGGTTCCCGAAAAGACAGGACAGCGTGGTTAGTTCAGGAAATGCTGAAAACAGTTCCTGTCGGGCCCGTCACGGTCGTAAATGACAGTTTGCTGGATCAGGCTGTTGAGATTCCGTCAACGCCGAAACAATAATTTAAAATTTTATTTGGATGTTATCGAAAATAAGCGATGCAATTTCTCGCAAAGACGCAGAGAGCGCAAAGAAAAGCTTTTTTATAAAAAATCAGTCTGTAATTTCTTTGCGGACTTTGCGCCTTTGCGAGAACCTTCTTTATATCTATCACGTTAAGGAGAAGCTTATGAAAAAAAATCTCATTATTTTCAGTTTTATCTGTCTGTTGATCGGCTGGGGATGCGCCGCCGCTCCGCCGCAGGCTAAATTTTCAACGCCGGAACAGCCGCAAATCAAAATTCCCGAACAGCTTAAATCTTCGCGTTCCGACAAGCTGGTTGCCATTGTCGGTATGGAAAACAAAAGCATTTTCAAGGCGGAAAATCTCTGGGACCTTGCCTCGGATTTGCTGACAACAAGACTGGTTGAAATCGGCTATTTCAGAACCGTCAACTGGCAGCGGGTAAAAAATGATTTTGATCATGTCAGCCTGAAAACATCAAGCCTTGTCAGCACGCCCGAACAACTGATGAATGTGAGAGACCGGCTGTCTGCCGATTATTTTCTGGGCGGTGCGATCACGTTTTATGATGTCACACAGACCGGAAATGTCAGCGCGATTTCAAAAACTAAAACGATCACAACAACGGTTCGGGTGGATTTATGGTTGCAGGACGCTCAGACAGGCGAATATATGAGTGCGGCATCCGGAAACGGAAAGGCGGAACAGGAATTTCGAGGCGGACTTCTGAGCGGCACAGTCGGCACTTGGGATGCGAATGTCGCCAACAAATCGCTGAC
>DZCT01000185.1 GCA_022736535.1 Desulfatirhabdium butyrativorans
TTATATGATTCTGTCATATTGAATGAACCTGTGAAGATTTCCGAAGAAATAACCGCCCTGCCCGGCACTCCCGGGACGATTGTCGAGATATTGGGAAACGGCGAGGCATATATGGTTGAACTGTTCGGCAATTGGACGGTCTGTGATGAAAAAGGCGATCTGGCAAAAGCCGATGCGGATACGCCGGGAGCTTTTCGTGAAACTGTCGGAGTGGAGACCGTTTTTTCTCATCAGATACAAGGGACAGAAAAAATTGAGCAGACCCGTCTGAGATTGCTGAAAATCATGGATGCGTTATCCGAAGATCATCTGGAAGAAATCAGTGATTTTGCCGAATTTTTATATCATAAGCAGCATCAGGCCGGGAATATCGCTTATCAGCAACCCACAGACAAACCGAGCTGAGTGCTGATTTTCAGCTTCAGGAATTTCTGCTTATCCTGCCCTGCTCCCAATTCCCGTGCAAAGATGAATATTTTCAACAGCGATTCGGGATGAAGGCTTGAAACAGCATAAGATGTGACAACTTTTGAAAAATTGTCACATCTCTGTCCCTGCCGGTTTTCCGCCGAGTCGCTGTTTTCCGCACCGCTCCCCTCCTTTATTTCTTTGTTCAGCCGTCTGCTTAAAATCCTGTAAAAAAACAGTTGTGCTGTAAAAAATAAGATGATATAAAAAGTGAATTATTTTAAAAAATGAGGTGAACTGAAAATGATGACGGTCATTCAGTCAATAACAGCGGTTTGGATTTCTATGTGGCTGATGTGTGCGATGATTTATGCCCTGTCTTCTGCGGCTAATGCAAAAAAGGAAGGTAAAAGATGGTCACTGAAAAAATTCATATCAGTTATGCCGTCACTGCTGGTGATGTGGCCGCTGACGGTTGCCCTTTATGTGCATTCAAGAATAAAGCTGAACCGCAGAAACACACTTTGTCGGAAATAGTTTCCCGCAAAGACGCATCTGATTTCAGCCCGGGCCGCAAAGCAGGGGCATGCCGCCGGCGTGTTCCTGCGAAATTCCTTTTTCTTTGCGCGCTCCGCGTCTTTGCGGGAAATTCACATTTCTGAAAAAGTCTGCGCCTAACATGTAAAATAAGGAGGAAGCCTTGGATTTTGATTTAACAAAAGAACAGGAAATGATACGAAAAGAAGTCCGAAAGTTCGCCCAGAGCGAAATCGCTCCGGTCGCGGCGGATTTGGATGAAAAGGAAGAATTTTCCGCAGAACTGACGAAAAAAATGGGAGAAATCGGTCTGTTCGGCATGTTCGTATCTGAAAAATACGGCGGACAGGGACTGGATTACATTTCCTATATCATTGCCGTTGAAGAAGTCGCAAGGATGGACGGCTCTCAGGCTGCCACCGTGGCGGCGGGAAATTCGCTGGGCATCGGACCCCTGTATTACTTCGGCAGCGAGGAGCAGAAGAAAAAATATCTTCCCAAACTTTGCAGCGGAGAAGCGCTCTGGGGATTCGGTCTCACAGAGCCGACAGCCGGCTCAGACGCGGGGGGCAGCAAGACAACGGCAGTTCAGGACGGAAACGAATGGGTGCTGAACGGCTCGAAAATCTTCATCACCAATGCCGCGTGCGAACTCACATCAGGCGTGACGGTTCAGGCAATCACCGGCAAGAGAGCCAACGGCAAGCCGGAATATTCCTGCTTTATTGTGGAACCCGGCACAAAGGGATTCAAAGCCGTTCCCATGCACGGCAAAATGATGTGGCGGGCTTCCAACACCGCAGAACTCTATTTTGACGATGTGAGGATTCCGAGCGAGAACATTCTCGGTCAAAAAGGAGACGGTTTTCATCAGATGCTCAAAACCCTTGACGGCGGCAGACTTTCCATCGGCGCGATGGGACTCGGCGGCGCGCAGGGGGCTTATGAGATGGCGCTGAAATACGCCAAACAGCGGGTGCAGTTCGGACAGCCCATCAGCAAATTTCAGGCGGTGGCATTCAAGCTCGCGGACTGCGCCATGGAAATCGAATGCGCCAGAAACCTTCTTTACAAAGCCTGCTGGCTTCGGGATCACCGTCGCCCCTTTGAAAAAGAGGCGGCAATGGGAAAACTCTACTGCTCCGAACTCATGGGAAGAGTGGCGAACCATGCGGTGCAGATTCACGGCGGCTACGGTCTGTTCAAAGACTATCATGTGGAGCGGTTTTACAGGGATCAGAAGCTGTTAGACATCGGAGAGGGAACATCTGAGGTGCAACGGCTGGTGATTTCACGCTATATCGGGTGTTAGAAATTGGAAAAATGAGAAGTGAGAATTGAAAAAAGGAACTGAGTTTTTTTAAAAAAACTCAGTTTCAGAGCTTTCACAGGGCATTATACATTATACATTCGGAATTTTAAGGAGAAAAACAGATGCGGCAGATACCGAAATTTGAAGTCGGCAAAACAACCATGGGACAGCTTGTTGATCTGGTGGCAGATCAGTTCGGACAAAGCAGGGCTGTTGTTTATCCTGATATGGGAATTGACCTTAACTACAGTCAGTTCAGAGATGTATGCAACAATGTCGCGAAAGGCTTCATGTCGCTCGGCGTGAAAAAAGGCGAACATATTGCAATATGGGCAAATAATGTTCCGGAATGGCTCTATACCCAGTTCAGCACCGGAAAAATGGGCGCGGTCATGGTCACGGTCAACACCAGCTACCGCAGTTTTGAACTGGAATATCTCATGAAACAGTCCGATTCCACCACCCTGCTTCTGATCGGCGGGGTCCGCGAAGCCGATGAATATCTCAAGGTGATCTACAACGTATGCCCGGAGTTGAAAGACTGCGAACCGGGCAAACTGAAATCCGCCAAACTGCCTGTGCTGAAAAATGTGGTTTTTCTCGGAAAAGAAAAACATCCCGGCATGTTCAACTGGGATGATATGATGGCAATGGGAAAAAAGATCAGCGATCAGGAGCTGAAAGCTGTACAGGATTCCATGAATCCGGATGAAGTCATCAATATGCAGTACACATCGGGTACGACCGGCTTCCCCAAAGGCGTCATGCTCACCCATACCAATATTATCGGAAACGCGGTCAGCATCGCTGAATGTATGCTCTTGTCGGCAAAAGACACGCTCTGCATTCCGGTTCCTTTTTTCCACTGCTTCGGCTGCGTGCTGGGAACGCTTTCCTGCGTGGTTTCCGCAACCGGAATGGCGCCGGTGGTGGCATTCAAGCCGGATGCCGTGCTTGAGACTGTTGAGAAGGCAAAATGTACGGCATTGCACGGTGTGCCGACCATGTTCATTGCAGAGTTAGAAGAAATGGGAAAGAAAAAGTACAATGTTTCCACGCTGCGGACAGGCATCATGGCAGGTTCGCCCTGTCCCATTGAAGTCATGAAGCAGGTGGTTTCCAAAGATAAAATGGGCGCGGGTGAAATGACCATTGCTTACGGACAGACCGAAGCCTCACCGGTCATCACGCAGACAAGACCCACAGACTCGCTTGAACTGAGAGTCGGCACCGTGGGACGCGCGCTGCCCAATGTGGAAGTGAAAATTGTTGATCCGGGAACGAATGAGGAAGTTCCACGAGGCGTTCAGGGAGAACTCTGCACACGGGGTTATCATGTGATGAAAGGCTATTACAAGATGCCTGAAGCCACGGCAAAAGCCATTGACAAAGACAAATGGCTTCATACCGGCGATCTGGCGGTGATGGATCAGAACGGCTACTGCAAGATTACCGGAAGGATAAAAGACATGATTATCCGCGGCGGTGAAAATGTCTATCCCAGAGAAATTGAGGAATTTCTCTACACGAATCCCAAAATCAAGGATGTTCAGGTCGTGGGCGTTCCGAGCAAAAAATACGGCGAGGAAGTTGCCGCCTATATTCAGTTGAAAGCCGGCGTAACTGCCACTGAAGAAGAACTGAAGGAGTTCTGCAAGGATAAAATTGCCTATCATAAAATTCCGGCTTTCTTCATGTTTGTGAACGAGTATCCCACCACCGCGAGCGGAAAGATTCAGAAATACAAGCTGCGTGAAGACGCGACCAAACGGTTAGGCAGGGAAGAAGACGCAAAAATTAAAACAGCGTAGTTAAGTGAGAATTGAGAATTGAGAATTACCGTTTTTAGTAAGACGGCTCACTTCTCAATTCTCAATTCTCAATCCCAAGGAGGTTTGATGGACGAGAATATTCTTCTGGCAGAAGAACGGGACAGTGTGGTGACGCTTACGCTGAACAGACCGGATGTGATGAATTCCTTCAATGTTGCGCTGCTTCGGGCTTTGCGGGATCAGATTGAATCCCTTCGTTTCAGAACCGATGTGCGGGTCATTATCATCACAGGCGCAGGCGACAAGGCTTTCTGTTCGGGCGCGGATTTGAAAGAGCGGGCAACGCTGAATCCCATGCAGGTGAAAGAGTATATTTTTACGATACGGAATCTTTTCACCTCGATTGAGCAGTTGAACAAGCCGGTGATCGCGGCGGTCAACGGCGTCGCACTGGGCGGCGGCACGGAACTTGCGCTGGCAAGCGATATTCGCATTGCTTCCATGAATGCCACGATGGGCCTTACGGAAACCCGTCTGGCGATTATTCCGGGCGCCGGCGGGACACAGCGGCTGCCTCGGTTAGTCGGACGCGGCAAAGCAAAAGAACTGATGTTTACAGGCAGACGCGTGGGCGCGGAAGAGGCATTAAAAATCAATCTGGTCAATCAAATCTGCGAGTTGAAAGATTTGCTCGCGGAATGCAGAAAAATGGCGGCAATGATTTGCGAAACCGGTCCCGTCGCGATTGAGCAGGTCAAGTATGCGATCAACTACGGGATTGAAGCTGATCTTCACACCGGGCTTGCCATTGAGTCAAATGCCTACTGGGTGACGATTCCCACCGAAGACCGCATTGAAGGGCTGACCGCTTTTCGTGAGAAGCGAAAACCTGTGTATAAAGGGAAATAGGCAAGCGGTTATGCTTGTCATTTCGAGCGAAGCGAGAAATCTTGACGTTCATAGTTGTAAGATTTCTCCTCACTTCGTTCGTCGAAATGACAGAGACTTTGTTTATGCTTGTCAGACAGAGACTTTGTTTATGCTTGTCATTTCGAGCGAAGCGAGAAATCTTGACGTTCATAGTTGTAAGATTTCTCCTCACTTCGTTCGTCGAAATGACAGAGACTTTGTTTAGTCAGCCCAATATTTGGATAACAGGGCACGCCGTCGGCGTGCCCCTGCAATAAAATTTTGTTACAAAGGAGATAACAAGAAATATGACCGAGTATGATCTTTGGAAAATTTTCCCCAGAATGCCCAAAAAAGTCACCATCGGAGACATTACGGTTCGGGACGGTTTTCAGCATGAGGAAAAATTCATCTCAACGGCGGCAAAGATATTTTATCTTGAGGAACTCATCTTTGCCGGATGCCGCAATATCGAGGTGACAAATCTGGGAAATCCTTATTTAATGCCGCAGTTCCGTGATGCGGAAGATTTGCTCACGCATGTCAGAAGCGACCGCTTTAAGAAGCAGTGCGCGAGCCGAGGCATCAACTACGATGATATTTGCTTCACCTGTATCACGATTCGCGAAGCCTCGGTTGACCGGGCGATCCGGCTCAAAGAGAAAGGCATCGGACCGGATCGCCTTCTGATGATGGTTTCCACCGAGGAGCAGCATCATTTCGCCAATTCCGGGACCACATTGCCGGATTACTGGAAAGAAGCGGAACGCTGCATCAAAAAATGCAACGACGCGGGCATGAAGATGTGCGGAACGGTCAGCACGATATGGGGAAGTCCTATCGGCGGCGCAACAGAGTTGAAAGACGCTGTTGAATTTTCAAAACGCTGGCTTGAAATCGGCGCGCACGACATCGAACATGCAGACCATGACGGCAGCGCGTCCGCCGCACAGGTCTATCGCTATTATTCAATGGCGTTGGACGAGATGCCCAATACGGATTTGCACATCGCGCATTTCCATGAAACCAAGCGCATGGCTTCTGCGTCTATCCTCGCGACATTGCAGGCAGGCATTACGAATTTTGAATGCACGCTCGGCGGTCTCGGCGGTCAGCCTGCCAATTTCTTGGATGACTGCCCCACCAAAGGCACGGGAGATTATTACTACCGTGATCCCCGTTATGTGGGATTGGTCTGCCTTGAAGACACGCTGGTGCAGATTGACGAAATGGGCATCGAACACGGATATGATGTGGATCGCATTCTCCAACTCGGCAAATTCATGGAAAAAACCATCGGCAGACGGCTCCGCTCCGAGGCGGTCATCAACGGCCGCACGCTCAAAGATGGACACATGGAATATGCCCGTCCCGGCTTGAGCAGGCTGAAAGAAAAATTCGGCGAGATGTCCGGACAAAAGCTTCCGAAAGAATGGGGCGCAGCGGCTGTTTTGCCTGAAAAATATCGTGCAAAATAATTTCTGAGAAGTGGGAACTGATTGTCAGTAAATCGAAAAAAACGGAAAATCCCCCTTTGAAGGGGGCAGGGGGATGTCTGCTTCCGCAACGACCTGACTGTGCTGAGGAAACACCCCCCCTGCCCCCCTCAAGGAGGGATTGCTGATGACTATTTCTCACTTCTCAATATTCAATTCAAACGGGAGTAAAAATATGCAAGGTAAAGAACCGCCCCACATAAATGTTGATTTCTTTGAAGACCTGACAGGCGATATTTCAAAATCCGCGCAGCCTTCGATTGAGGAAATCGGCAACCGAATCCGAAAGCTGAGAGAAGACAAAGGACAGTCATTGGACGAACTTTCAAAGATGACGGGCTTTGATGTCGAATTTTTGTCTCAGATAGAAAGCAATGAAATCCAGCCTCAGCTCGGTACGATTATCAAGCTTTCAAAGGCGCTGGACAGCGCGTTCAGCCGCCTGATTTCGGGCGTGGGCGAAAAAATTTATTCCATCACCCGAAAGGCAGACCAGAAGATCATTTCCCGCTCCTCAACTCTGACCGGCAAGAAAAAGCTTTATACTTACAAAAGCCTTGCGCCGGAAGTCAAAGGGCGGCACATGGAGGCATTGGTCGTGCAGTTGGAGGAAAATCCCGAAGACGAGATTTCCGTGCATGAAGGGGAGGAGTTTATCTACGTGCTGAACGGTACGGTCAGGCTGAAAATCGGAGCGGACGCGTTTGAACTCGAACCCGGAGACAGCGCGTATTATCTTTCCACTACGCCCCACATATTGGGGTCCAAACAGGGCAGCGCGACGATATTGGCTGTGCTTTACGGGGGGTAGTCTTTCATAAAACGGGGTAAGCACAGGGGCTTACCCCTACAGAAAAATGCAAATTTTTATTTGTAGGGGCAAGCCCCCGTGCTTGCCCTTCTGAATATTGAAATTATACGATATTATCTATGCTCTATGCTCACGGATAGCGGAGATCATTTCCCATGCCTTTCGCAACCATCGGAGAGGAAAATATATTTTTTTCTCACAGCAAATCATCAGAGCGCAATGACGCATTGCTCTTAATTCACGGATCCGGGGGCAGCCGCAGACACTGGCATGACTCACTCAGAAATCTCCCCGGCATTCATGTTTACGGCATTGATCTGCCGGGGCACGGACAATCCCGCGGACAGGGACGCCGCCGCGTTGAGGATTACGCAGACCTTATCGAGTCATTTGTCTCCGAACTGAAGCTTTCCCGTGTTACAGTCGCCGGACATTCCCTCGGCGGCGCAATTGCTCAAGTGCTTGCGCTTCGCTCCCCGAAATGGCTCTTGGGTCTCATTCTTGTGGGGACGGGCGCACGTCTGCGTGTCGCGCCCGACATCCTTGACGGGCTTCTGAATGACTTCTCAAACACCGTTGATCTGATATGCAGTTATGCTTTCGGTCCCTCGGCTTCCGCGTCGCTGATTCAAGCCGGGCATGAGGATTTCCTGAAAAATACGCCGGAAGTCATGCACGGCGATTTCAGCGCGTGCCATCAATTCGACCTCATGGGAAAAGTCAGCAAAATCGCCGTTCCCACCCTGATTCTTTCCGGCTCGGCAGACAGGCTGACACCGGTAAAATACGGCGAATATCTTTATCAGCATATTCCGGGAGCGAAATTCTCAGTCATTAAAGACGCCGGACATCTGATGGGATTGGAAAAGCCGGAAATTTTTGTCAGAGAGATCAGCGGGTTTTTATTCAAATAAATCTGGGAGCAACGCCTGCCCTCGGGTTATATCAAAATTAATACAGGCTGTGAAAAATGAATCATCGTGAACGCCATGTTCTGATTGTGACCTGCTACGGTCATTTTATGAGCCATTTCAATATGCTGGTCTTTCCTGCCGTGGTGCTTCCGCTTTCCGGGATGCTGAATATGGAAATGGCAAATGTGCTGGGCATTTCCTTCTGGATGTACCTGCTCTTCGGAATCACCGCGCTGCCCTGGGGCATTGCCGCGGACCGCTGGGGACCGATCCCCCTGCTGCTGATGTTTCATTTCGGCGCGGGACTGATCGCGCTGGCTGCCGGCAGTTGGATAGATTCGCCTGCCGCGCTCTCTTTGTGTCTGGCATTTCTCGGATGCTTTTCAGGAATTTATCATCCCGCGGGTCTCGGCTGGATTTCAAAAGAAGTGGAGCGGATCAGTCTGGGCATGGCATACAACGGCATCTTCGGCAATCTGGGATTAGCGGCAGCGCCGCTCATGGCTGGCATCGTCAACCGGATATGGGGCCCCGGGCGGTTTTCTTTACACTCGGCGCGCTGAACCTTGTCGGCGGGGCATTGATATTTCTTGCGCCCAAAAATGAAGCAAAAGCTTCGGCAGCCTCAGCCCCTGCCGACAAACGCGAAGAATCTCTCCGTTCATTTATAATACTGCTCGCGGTGATGACCCTGGGCGGAATTGTTTTCACCGGATCAACCGTGATTCTGCCCGCATATTTTGAACTGAAAAACCGGGCAATCTTTCAATGGCTTTCGACTTTGGCAATTCCCGGACTTTCCGAAAATGTGGTGGCGACCGCTTTCACATCCCTGATTTATCTGCTGGGAATTATGGGACAGTACGCGGGCGGCCTCACAGCGGAACGGTTTGAACTGCGGCGATCTTATCTGCTGTTTCACTGCATCACCATACCGGCAGTGTTTTGCATGGGTGTCACGGCTGATCTGCCCCTGATCACGCTGGCGACAATTTATTTCTTTTTTCTGCTGGGAATGCAGCCGATTGAAAATACGCTGGTGGCAAGATTCACGCCGAAAAAATTTCACAGCATCGCTTACGGGACAAAATTCATTCTGACCTTCGGCGTAGGGTCGCTGGCGGTGAAGATGGTTGAAAGCATCAAGCTGAAATTGGGCATTGAAGCAGTTTTTCCCGCGCTGGGATTCGTTTCTCTTGCATTGGTGACAGGAATCGTGATATTAATATGGAACACGTCGGCTTTACGTTCCGAAAATAAATAGCATCTTGTCGGAAATAAAAAGTTTTAAATAAAAAGGTTTCTCGCAAAGCACGCAAAGGGCGCAAAGA